>JALZNB010000189.1 GCA_030857905.1 Actinomycetota bacterium | reverse complement strand
GCTGGTCGAGCTGGCCCTGGGCGCCAACCTGATCGCCGACAGCGAGGCGATCACCCCGGAGTGGGTTCCGACCAACCACGCCGACGTCTGGCTCACCGCGGGCCCGGCGACCCGGTGGGCAACCCTCGCCGCGGCCTGGCTCGACCTGCCCCGGCTGCCGGGGCTCGCGGGTGTGCGCGACGCGAAGGATCGCCTCCTGGCGCCACTGTCGGACGACCTGCGCCGCCCGATCGCGCCGCTCGAACGCGTCCGGGTGCTCACCGCGCTGGCCGCACTCCCCTCGGGCACCGGGGTGGCGTCGCCGGACGAGTTGGCGACCGTGCTGGCCTGGCGCGCTCCCCGCAGGGGTGGCCGACTGCGCGACGACATCGTGCGTTGGACACTCACCGAGGGCACCGCGCTGGGCATCGTCGCCCTCGGCGCGATCACCGGCCCCGGCCGCGCTCTGCTCGCCGAGGGCCCGACGACAGCGGCCAAACGCATGGCCGACGCGATGCCCGCGCCGATCGACCACGTCCTCGTCCAAGCCGATCTCACGGTCGTCGCCCCCGGCCCGCTCGAACCGCACCTGGCCGCGCTGATCAGCGAGGTCGCCGACGTCGAGTCGGCGGGCAGCGCGACGGTCTACCGGGTCGGCGAGGCCTCGATCCGGCGCGCTCTCGACGCCGGGCGCACCGCGGGCGACCTGCACGAACTGTTCCGCACCCGATCGAAGACGCCGATCCCGCAGGCCCTGGAGTACCTGATCGATGACGTCGCCCGTAGGCACGGGCGGCTACGCGGTGGCACGGCGACGTCGTTCCTGCGCTGCGACGATCCGGCGTTGCTCGCCGAGGTCGCGGCGCACCCGGTCGCGGGGTCCCTGCAACTGCGCAAGATCGCCCCGACCGTGCTGGTGAGCCCACTGCCGCTGCTGGAGATCCTCGACGAGCTGCGCGCGGCCGGGTTCGCCCCCGCCGCCGAGGCCGCCGACGGCAGCGTGATCGATCTGCGGCCACAAGGCAGGCGCGTCCAGGTTCCGATCAAGGCCACTCGCCGAGCGACGCCACCAAAGGAAGTGGGCGCCGACCAGATCGTGGAGATGGTGTTGGCGATGCGCGCGGGCGACCGCGCCGCCGACAGCCGCCGCGGCACGGTCATCACCTCGGCCGCGGGCAGCGGAATGCACGCCGCGGACACCGTCAACCTGCTGCGCGAAGCCGCCCAGGCAGGCCGCAGTGTCTGGGTGGGCCTGGTGGACGCACACGGCGTGGCCAGCCAACGCGTCATCGAACCCCTCCGAATCGGCGGCGGCGTACTGGAGGGCCGAGACCCCACCAGTTCCGAAATCCGCAGACTCCCCCTACACAGAATCACCAGCGCAGCCTTGGTGGAGAACTAAAAACTAAGCCCCTCCACCCAGGAACCTCAAACGAACTCCAACCAGCGACCCCGTTTGACTGTGCATGGCAGGTTGTTGTTGATGCGGGTGTGTGTTCCGGGCGGCCGATGGCGCATGTCGCGAAAGAACTTGGGTGTGTCGCGTCAGGTAGATCGCTTAACAAAAAACAGCACGTCCACTTAGGACATCAGGTAGCAAGGGCAAAGATCGAGCCCCTGCGCCCAGGTAGCGGACGTGCTGTTCCACCTAGCTATGCGAGCCAGCGTCCAACCCGCGAATTGTGTTCATGAACGCCGTCCAGGCCCCCGGAGCTATCCACAGGTCACCTGACATCGGCGCTTTTGAGTCACGTATTCCTATAGTCACACCCGGAACAATCCTGCATTCCACGCACTGATCACTACCGCCACCGCTGTAGCTGCTCTTGTACCAACCAGCGTCACGGGATGCGTTTGACATGGACTAGCCCTCCTTTAGCTTTGACTCAAGAAACTCCCAAGTTTTCTCGGGAGACAACGCCAGTTCACGCAACTTGTTGAACGCTCTCAACAGTCGTTCGGTGTCGGCCACCTTGTCGAAATACGTTGATGGCCCGTAGACCACAGGAAGAAACCCAACGGGCCTAAGAACGTCACCGAACCGCAGCATCGTCAGGCCGCCGTGTTGTGCCGGGTTGTCGCGCACGTTGCCGGGAACCACGCGAATGGTCACATTCGGGTACTCATTGATGACCCGGATGACGTGCGCAAGCTGAATCCTCATAATCTCAGGGCTACCGACTTCCGCCGTCAGCGCATCATCGGTGAACATGAGGTCAATCTGTTTGTGCTTCTCAGGATCGAGCACCATGCGCTGACGTTCAAGCCTGAAGGCCGCACGGTTGGCGCGCTCTTTCCCGCTGACATCCTCCCACCAGATGTTTTCCGACGCTCCCATCAGCGCGTCGACATACTCCGGCGAGTGGACGAGATGCGGATAGATGCCCTTGTCGTAGATCCAGATGTCTTTCGCCATCGCCTCAAGCCAAGCAATTCGGCGATGAGAACCGGGGCCGAGATCAATGTACGGGCTGTCACTCGGCCGCTTTCGCGCTTCCACACCCAGGGCGATGATTTCGTCTCTGACGCCGGGAGGTGCGTCCAGAAAGTCCACCAATGAGCGTAGTTCTTCCGCCGAGAGCGTCGCGGTCCCCTCAAGCACCTTGATTAGGCGCGCACGGTCCTTACCGACGGATTTCGCCGCGTCATCCAGAGTCTTCCCGGCGTCTGAGCGGAGTTGTTTTAGCGCTTCACCAAGAAACACCCTCGGAATCGTTTGAACTGCTTGACCCATTCACGCCTCCTGACATTTGGTCTGGGTGGTGCCGGTTCGCTCAGCGTCAACGCCCGCCGAGCAAGTTCACCCGAACGATGGCGTGCATCGGGACACGCGCGTCCCTAGAGTTTGGGACTCTAGTGTTCCTTCGGACACAAGGGTCCCAAACGGAAGATGGGAGACGCCAACTCATGGGTTCACAGCCTAGAACGGCGCACAGCTACCCCGGTCGTAGTGGGGTTGACCGGGCGAATGGCGTGCCGTGCTGACCCCGGACAGGCCGTTGTCGAATCAGCAGGGGATTGCCATCGCGGTCCGGGCGACCCGGCAGGCGCTGGACAACGACACCACCCCCACGATCCGCAATGAGGCTCACCAGTGGCTCACCGCACTTGAGGGCGCGGCCGTGGCCGCGTGCGCCGAGCTGGTGCCTGAAAACGTTCCTGGTGACGTCGTGACGGACTCCGGCGTCCTGGTGACCGTGATCGATGGAATCGTCTTGGTGTGGCAGCGCGGCCGCGCGCCGTGGTTGAGGAAGCCGCGTCGTGACGAGTTGGACCAGTGATGGCCATGGCCATGACCACGGCCTGGACGGCTGTGTGGGCTTTGGGCGGCCTGGTGATCGGCGTGCTGGTCGGTGCGGGGTGGGCCGTCCGCCCTTCTCGGGGTGAGCACTCGTTCTACGACCCGGCGTTTTCTGTGCGCGCCGTGATCGACCGGGCAACACGGGGCCCACATGACGATGCGCCTACGGATTTTGCCGACGACCCGACCACTGAGACTTTCAACATTCCCCCACTTGCGGAACTCACTCAGGGAATCCCGCCCTTGCACTTTCACAGTGGAACGGAAAACCGGCTATTCCACTACGACGTTGCCAACGAACGCGAAAGTACTCCGAGCGATACCGGCGCGGTTTCGACAGGCAGGCACGCTCTTCGATCGACAGAGGTCGACAAATATTGGACCGAAAGGAAGGCAGTGTAATGGGACTGGACAGTGACGGCCTGGACGTCATGGCGTGGATGTTCGCGAATGACGGTTGTGAGGTCAAATTTCGCGTTGCGGATGACCGGGTGGACATCGTCTTCGGCAGTGACTCCCGAACGCAATTCGTGATGGCTTGTTCTCCGAAAGCGTTGGAAACGCTTGTCAGGAAGTCGGCGGAAGCCCTGGCGGCTCACGGGAAGTGGATGGAACGCGCCGCTGTGCGCGACCAGGCCGAGCAAGACAAGTTGGCCACGTACCGAGCCAGGAAGGACAGCGACCGTGGGGAAATCCCGGCCGCCCCGGCTGTCCTGGCCGATGGGGAACCAGAGTTGCAGCCCCTATAGGCGCGGCCCGCCCAGATGGCGGCACAGGTTCACCCCCGCGCGGGTATGCGGCGCGGGTGGTGTGTGGAAAGAAGGTGCGGCACTGCAACGAAATTGGGGAGGTGAAACGAATGGAGGACACCGACGTGGTGGGCTTAGTCGATCTTGGGGACGCGGCCGATTTGACCCGTGGCGGGGACGGTAGCGGCAGCGAGGACAAGCGCAAGGAATACGCATAGCCGATTCGGCTAGTCGGCGCCCGGTCCTCAAATGGGGCCGGGCTCCGGTCGTGAATGACGAGAAGGAGGGAATAGGAATGTTGGGGTTCGGCGGATTCAGTGGACCGGTTGCGGAGCAACGCGTCCCGCTGGACTCCCGCCACGTGTGGCCGGGTATCCCCGGGTGCTGGCTCACGGGTGAGTGGCGGGCTTTCGAGGTGCGGACCCTGAGCGCGCGCGGCCAGTCGGTGGCGGTTTTCGGCCCGTGCGCGCTCGGCCGCGCCGACCTGGCCGAGCTAGCCACGCGCGGCGCGCCCGATGACGTCGCGTGGCGCTGGTCGGGTAGCTACACGGTCGTGCACCGTGACGCCAGCGGCACAACGGTGTGGACCGATCTTGGCGGGGCCTGGCCGATCTACACGACCACGGCCGATGAAGGGGTGTACTGGTCGTCCAGCGCTCGGACGTTGGCGGCGCTGGACCGCAAGGGCGTGGACCAGGACCGGCTAGCGGCGTGGCTGTTGGCCCCGGGCGTCCCCGCGTTGCTGGCGAGGCGCTCGGCGTTCGCCGGGGTGGATGCGGTCCCGGCCGGGCACCGGTTGTTCCTTCCGACCTTTGGACAGCCAGCAACTCGGCGGGTGTGGCGACCGACTCCCCGGCACGGCGCGCACGCCGGGCGACTTCGGGCCGAGCTGGCCGGGGCCGTGGCTGTGCGGGTGGACGCGGCGTCCACGCCGAGCGTGGACCTGTCCGGGGGGTTCGACTCGTCGGCGCTGGCGTTGCTGGCCGCCGAGCGGCTGAGCCCCGACCGCAGAGTGACGGGGGTGACCGTGCACGCGGCCGGGGTTACGGACCACGGTGACCTGCCGTACGCGCGTCTGGTCGGCGACCACCCCGGGATCGTTCACCGGTTGATGCCGCTCGGCGTTGACCAGGTGCCCTACAGCGGGCTAGGCGGGGTGCCGGTGACCGACGAACCCGCGCCGTCCACGGTCGCGTACGCCCGGTTCGCGGCTCAGCTCGATTGGATGCGGGAGCGGATCGGGTCGGACTGCCATCTCACCGGGGACGGCGGGGACACCCTGTTGTCCCCGGGGCCGATCATGCTGGCTGACCTGGTCAATGCTGGCCGCCCCGTGCGGGCGTGGGTTGAGACGGTCAGGTGGGCGCGGTTGCGGCGGGTGTCGACCCGGCCCCTGTTCGCGGTGGCGCGGCGTACGGCCCGCGTCGGGCGGCGGGCGGCCCTGGTCGCGTTGGCGGACACGTTGCGCACGGGGCGGCCTGTCCCGGCCGGGGCCACGTCGTGGTTCCCGTTGGGTGCTGTTGCCGAGTGGTCCACTTCGGAATCCCGGGGTAGGGCGGCGCGGGTCGCGGCGGCCGTGGCCGAGCTGGCCGACCCGGACCCGCGCGCCGACTTCACCGCGTACGTGATCGCTGAGGCGATGGCCGACGTGGGCCGGACCGCGCGCGCCGATGTCGAGCTTGCCGGGGCGCACGGGACCGCGTTGCACAACCCGTTCGTGGACTCCCGGGTGGTGGACGTCGGCCTGTCTGTCCCGCTGGTCGATCGGCCGGGGCTGGCCGAGTACAAGCCGACGCTTGCGGCGGGCATGGCCGACCTGTTCCCCGCCGAGCTGGCCACACGCACCACCAAAGGGACGTTCACCAGTGACTACTACGGCGGGATACGAGCGAATTTGCCCGCGCTGTCCGGCCTGGCAGACGGGCACCTAGCCATCTGCGGACTTGTGGACGTGCCCGCGTTGCGGCGGACGTTGCGGATGGCGGCGGCGGGGGTGCCGGACGCGTTCACCACGATTGAACCATTCGTTCGGGCTGAGGTGTGGCTAGGCGCTGTGCTGGCGGCCGGGCCGGTGCATTGGGTGCCCGCTCGCAGCGTCGGGCGGACCGATTGAGCCGCCGATACGTCACGGCCCCCGGACACGTCGCAGCGTGCGACCTGGGCACCGATACCGCCACGGTGATCGTCAACTACCGGACGGGCCGAACACATACGTTGGTTGGGCCGTCCGCCCGATGCTGGGCCGAGCTGGCCGCCACGGGCGACCCGGCCGGGGTGACCGTGCTCAGCGCTGAGCTGGCGGCCCGCCTGGTCGACAGTCTCAGCGCGGCCGGACTGCTCACCGACACGACCACCCCACGCCCGTGGGCCGCCCCGGTCCCCGGTCACCCGTGGCGGTTGAGCTTCGGCAGCGAGGAACTAAAGGCCGGATGCGAACCACTCCCGGCCGTCCCGCTCGGGGTCCAGCTCGGGGCCGCGCTGGCGTTGGCGGCCACCCTGGCCGTCCGCCACATCGGGCACCACGGCGGCGGCATGGCCCGAATCCTGCGACTGATCAACCGGGCACACCGACGCACCCGGACCCCGGCCACGGCCGAACGGGCACGCCAGGCCGTCCACGCTGTGCGGCGGGCCGCTCTCCTAGCCCCGGGCCGGGTCGCCTGCCTTGAGGAATCGGCGGCCGTTGTCCTCATGCTGGCCCTGTCCCGCCATCGGGTGACGTGGTCCCACGGCGTGGCGGCGGACCCGATACGACTGCACGCGTGGGTGGAGACTGAGGGGCGACAACCGGTAGCCGAGCCCCCGTCAACAGCCCGGTACACCCCGATTCGCAGCATTCCGTTCACAGAACAAGGGAGACCATGACCAGTCCGCAAGTGATCTACGTTCAGGCCGACAACGTGGGTCTCGGCCCGATGGACATCGGCTTGGCCGAGCTGTACTGGCGATGGGAAAACAGCGTCCGTGTCCGCGTCGGCTACGGCCAGCAGACACCCGAACCGCTGGACGAACGCATGGAGGGGTTGCGCCGCCAACTGGCCCGGGGTGGCGATCAGGCCCGGTTCACCATCTACGACCTGTCCACCCCGGAACCGACCCCGGTCGGAACGACGGCCCTGGTGATCGACCATCCGCGCCGCACGGCCGAGTTCTTCATTCTGGTCGGTGACGACACCAAAACCGGCCGGGGGATCGGGCGGGAGGCAACGCGGCTCACGCTGGACTACGC
>JALZNB010000185.1 GCA_030857905.1 Actinomycetota bacterium | reverse complement strand
GCCCCACACCGTGTCGGTGTGGGGCCCTCGCTCGTGAACCCCAGCCCCACGGTTCACCGGTGGACCGGACAGAATGGCGGCCATGCTGCGCGTGGGTCTCACAGGCGGAATCGGATCGGGGAAATCGACGGTGGCGAGGCGACTCGCCGACCATGGCGCGGTAGTCGTCGACGCCGACCACATCGCCAGGGCGGTCGTCGAACGCGGGACACCGGCACTGGCGGACCTGGTCGAGGCGTTCGGTGCGGACATCCTCAACGCCGACGGCACCCTCGACCGGGCCGCGCTCGCCGCCCGAGCGTTCTCCGACGACGCGTCCCGTGCGCGGCTCAACGCGATCGTGCATCCCCGGATCGCCGCCCGTACCGCCGAGTCGATCGCCGAGGCACCCGCGGACGCGGTGGTGGTGCACGACGTACCGCTGTTGGTGGAGAACGGGCTGGCGCCCAACTACCACGTGGTGATCGTCGTCGATGCCCCCGAGGACCTTCGGGTGCACCGGCTCGTCACCGCGCGCGGCCTGACCGAGGGTGACGCGCGCGCCCGGATCGCCGCGCAGGCCACTGCCGAGGCACGACGCGCGGTCGCCGACGTCTGGCTCGACAACAGCGGACCACAAGACCAGGTCCTCGCCGAGGTGGACGAGTTGTGGGCCGATCGGCTGATGCGGTTCGAGGCCAATGTCCGCCTGCGCCGCTATACCCAGCGTGGGGGCCCTCGCATCGTCGAGTACGACCCGACATGGCCCGTGCAGGCCGAGCGCCTCTTGACCCGGTTGCGGCACGTGGCGGGGGACAAGGCGGTCCGCGTCGACCACATCGGGTCGACCGCCGTGCCCGGCCTCGCGGCCAAGGACGTGCTCGACGTCCAGCTCACCGTGGCGTCCCTCGACGACGGGCCCGGACTGATCGACGACCTCGCCGACGCGGGTTTCCCGCACTTGCCCGACCTCACCCAGGACACGCCCTACCCGCCACACACCGACCTGGCGCGGTGGCGGAAGCAGGTACACGTGAGCGCTGACCCGTCGCGGTGGGCCAATATCCATATTCGAGCGGAGGGTGCCCCGGGATGGCGTTACGCGTTGCTGATCCCGGCCTGGCTTCGCGCGGACCACGCCGCCGCCGTGGAGTACGAACGGGTCAAGCGGGAACTCGCCGGTGGTTTCGAGACTGTCCTCGAGTACGGCGACGCGAAGGAACCGTGGTTCGCCGCCGCGTTGAGCCGATCCGAGCGCTGGGCGGCGGACACGGGCTGGCGTCCCTGAGTGACCTCAGCGCGAGCTTCTGAGGCGCGCCCCGGGAACAATCGGCTAAAACGGGGGCCAGACCTCGAAGATTCGCTTGAAGGCCAGCCAGGACGAGACGTCGTGGCGGACCCGGCTCAGCTCTTCCAGCGTCTTGTGCACTGTGCAGAGCGCCAGGTCGGCGTCGCCGACGCGCAGCACTCTCCCGGCGACGGCCGCCGCGAATTCCTCGGACCGCACGATTCGCGCCGATGACCCTCCCGGCGCGGCCAGACCCAGCAAGAGGTCGGTGGTCAGCCAGAGTCGTCCGTCGAGGCGCACGCGGACCGCGGTCAGCACGCTCGGGCCGCTGCGGGCGTGGCGGGACCGGGGCTTGTTCTGGGTCAGCCGCAGGTTCAACGCGGGCAACAGCCAGGTGACCTCGTGGTCGTAGAACGGGTCTTCGGGTGTCGGGCACTCGACCCGCAAACCCCATCGCTCGACCTGACACGTGCGCAGGTGGCGAGATACCCCGGACGAGTAGCTGCGTACCGCGGTCACTGTGTCGATCGTGTCGACCAGCTGCGGCGTGATTGCCGTGCCCACGGGGCCAGAGCGTAGCCGCGAGCGTGCGTTCTGTGACCACCTCGACCAATTCGTTATGTAACGAGTCGTCTCCAGTTTGATCTCTTTCGAGTGGACATCGCCGCGTTTGGGCTACCGAGGGTGGGCTTTCTGGTCGTGCCAGGTACGCCATTCGGCGGTGATGCCTTGGCCCGCCAACCACGCGTCCACGTCGTAATCGGCATGCGCGATCCCGTCAACCGTGCGGTGGGTGCGCTCCAGCGCCCGCTGCGCCGCGCCCATGTCGATCAGCCCGGCTCGCAGGGCGGCGAGCAGCTCGTCGTCGTCCTCGACGCGCAGATCGCGTCGCTCCCGCACGAGGATGTCGAGGTAGAGGTCAACCGTGCGCCACACCGGTCCGTCGGTGATGTCGACGATGTCGATGTAGAAATCGTGGCCGAGGTCGTAACCGGGCGTGCCTCGCCATTTCGACACCCGCAGCCCCAGTTCCGGCAGCAGCAACGACTCGAAGTAGGCGATCCGTCGGTGACCGGTGACCGGGCGGGCCATGTACAGGCCGTGCGCGGTGCGCCGATATTCATCCACCGCTCGGACGAAGCCCTTCGGGTCGACGTTCGTCATCGCCACCGGGTCGAACGACTCGACCTTGGGCGCGTGCACCTCGTGGTGCCTGTCGTCGCGGCGGGCGACGGGAACCGGCACCGGGAAATTCGCGGACATGCTGACATCGTGCCTACTGCGGCGCCGCGAGCCCAGCCCCATTCTCATCCTGTGGTCTCCCGAACGGGTGAATCCCGATAGAGTCCGGCGCCGACTGTCCTATCGGGTCACAAGGAGCGACGAGCGTGTTTGGAATCTTGCGGCCCTGTCGACACCGGTTGCCCGGCGACCTGGCATCGACGTGGCTCGCCCATCTGTGTGGAATGTGCCTGGCGTTGCGTGACGACCACGGTCAGTTCGCCCGCGCGGTGACCAACTACGACGGCCTGGTGATCTCCGCGCTCGTCGAGGCGCAGACCCCGGCCTCCGGCAGGCGAATGGCGGGCCCGTGCGCGCTGCGCGGAATGCGATCGGCGTCTGTCGCCGACGGTTCCGGCGCGCGGCTGGCGGCAGCGGTGTCGTTGGTTCTCGCGTCCGCGAAAGTGCGTGATCATGTCGATGACGGCGATGGTCTGTTCAGGCGTGGGCCGGTGGCGGGTGCCGGACGACGGGTGGCGTCGCGGTGGGCCAGGCAGGGCACGAAGACCGCCGACCAGATCGGCTTCTCCACCGCCGTATTGCTCGATGCGGTAGGCCGTCAGGGCGAGGTGGAGGCTTCTGTCGGCGCTGGCGCGTCAGTCCTGATCGCCACAGAGCCAACCGAGACCGCGACAGCGGCTGCGTTCGCGCATACCGCTGAGCTTGCTGGGATGCCGGACAACATCGAGTCGCTATCCGAAGCGGGCAGGCTGTTCGGCCGTGTCGCCCACTTGATTGACGCCGTGGAAGACATCGAGGACGACCGGGCGACAGGTGTGTACAACCCGCTGACCGCCACCGGGACGACACTGACCGAAGCACGCCGACTGTGTGACGACGCCGTGCTGGGCGTGCGGTTCGCCCTGGCCGAGACCCAGTTTCACGACGCGGCGCTGGTGCACGCCCTGCTGGTGCACGAACTCGGAGTCGCCGTCGACCGGGCCTTCCGGTCTCAGGGGATCGATAGCCACCAAGGCACGCCACCGCACTGGAACCAGTCCCAGCATCCAGGCCAACACCAGCACCAGCAGGGATGGCAGCGACCGGGCCCGCCTCTGCCCCCGCACAGTCAGCCCTTCGCCGCTACCGGGCCCCAGGGGCCGCCCCCACCCGGTGGCAAGAAGAAGCGTGGCTCCGGGCCGTACGAGCGCTCCCGGTGTCTGTGTTGGCAGTGGCCGAAACTGGCGCCCCAACCGATCTCGCGCGGTTTCGTGCTGGGCTGCGCGGCATGTCTGTACGAGTGCGGCACCTGCCAACAGTGCTGTCGCGACCCGTATCCGGGGGCGTGGACGGGCAAGGCACGGTCCGCCTGCCTGGACAACTGTGATTGCGACTGCTGCTCGTGCTGCGATTGCAACTGTTGACGGTCGCCGAACCCGACAATGTCGGTGGTGGCGCGTAGCCTCGGGGCGTGGCTTTCGCGACCGAACACCCCGTCCTCGCCCAGTCCGAGCACCGTCCCATCGGGGACGTGCCCCGCTCGGACGGGCGATTCCGCATGGTCAGCGACTACCAGCCCGCCGGTGACCAGCCCGCGGCCATCGAGGAGTTGGAGAAGCGCATCCGGGCGGGGGAGAAGGACGTGGTGCTGCTCGGCGCCACCGGCACGGGAAAGTCGGCGACCACGGCGTGGCTGATCGAGCGGGTGCAGCGGCCGACGCTGGTGATGGCGCCGAACAAGACCCTCGCCGCCCAGTTGGCCAACGAACTGCGCGAGTTCTTCCCGGACAACGCTGTCGAGTACTTCGTCAGCTACTACGACTACTACCAGCCCGAGGCCTACATCCCGCAGACAGACACCTACATCGAGAAGGACTCGTCGATCAACGACGACGTCGAGCGGTTGCGCCACTCGGCCACGATGAGCCTGCTCTCCCGCCGCGACGTGATCGTGGTCGCCTCGGTGTCCTGCATCTACGGCCTCGGCACGCCCCAGTCCTATCTGGACCGCTCCGCGGTGCTGAAGGTCGGCGCCGAGATCGAGCGGGACGTGTTCCTGCGCGCGCTGGTCGACGTGCAGTATTCGCGCAACGACATCGCCTTCGCCCGAGGCACGTTCCGGGTGCGCGGTGACACCGTCGAGATCATCCCGGCCTACGAGGAACTGGCCATCCGGGTCGAGTTCTTCGGCGACGAGGTCGACAAGCTCTACTACCTGCACCCGCTCACCGGCGACATCGTGCGCGAGGTCGACGAGCTGCGGATCTTCCCGGCGACGCACTACGTCGCGGGCCCGGAGCGGATGGAGCGGGCGATCGGGGCCATCGAGTCCGAACTCGAAGAGCGCCTGTCCACCCTGGAGCGGCAGGGCAAGCTGCTCGAAGCGCAGCGGCTGCGGATGCGGACCGCCTACGACATCGAGATGATGCGCCAGGTCGGGTTCTGCTCGGGGATCGAGAACTACTCGCGTCACATCGACGGCCGTGGCGCGGGCACCGCCCCGGCCACCCTGATCGACTACTTCCCGGAAGACTTCCTGATGGTCATCGACGAGTCGCACGTGACCGTGCCGCAGATCGGCGGCATGTACGAGGGCGACATGTCCCGCAAGCGCAACCTGGTCGAGCACGGCTTCCGGTTGCCCAGCGCGGTCGACAACCGACCGCTGACCTGGGAGGAGTTCGAGTCGCGCATCGGGCAGACGTTGTATCTCTCGGCGACCCCCGGCCCGTACGAGATCGGCCAGGCCGGCGGCGAGTTCGTCGAACAGGTCATCCGCCCGACCGGCCTGATCGACCCGGAGGTCGTGGTCAAGCCGACCGAGGGCCAGATCGACGACCTCGTCCACGAGATCCGAATCCGCGCCGAGAAGGACGAACGGGTCCTGGTCACCACGCTGACCAAGAAGATGTCCGAGGACCTCACCGACTACCTGTTGGAACTGGGCGTGCGGGTGCGCTACCTGCACTCCGAAGTGGACACTCTGCGTCGGGTGGAACTGCTGCGCCAGTTGCGGCTGGGCGACTACGACGTCCTCATCGGCATCAACCTGCTGCGTGAGGGCCTCGACCTGCCCGAGGTGTCGCTGGTCGCGATCCTCGACGCGGACAAGGAAGGCTTCCTTCGTAGCGGCACCTCGCTGATCCAAACCATCGGCCGGGCCGCGCGCAACGTGTCCGGTCAGGTCCACATGTACGCCGACCGGATCACCGACTCGATGCGCCACGCCATCGACGAGACCAATCGCAGGCGGGTCAAGCAGGTCGCCTACAACACCGAACGCGGTCTCGACCCGCAGCCGCTGCGCAAGAAGATCAACGACATCCTCGACCGCGTCATCACCGAGGCCGAGGACGGCGACGGCGTCGCGGTCGGTGGCTCCGGCCGCAACGCCTCCCGGGGCAAGCGCGCCGCGGGCGAACCCGGCAACACCCGCAGCGCGGGCATCGTGGGGGACAAGGACGTCAAGTCCATGCCGCGCGCCGAACTCGCCGACCTGGTCCAGCAGTTGACCGACCAGATGATGAACGCGGCCCGCGACCTGCAGTTCGAACTGGCCGCCCGCCTCCGCGACGAGATCCACGACCTCAAGCGCGAGCTGCGCGGAATGGACGCGGCCGGCATCGGTTGAGAAGACCGCGACCAGCGCACGATTGGCGCGAGCGATGTCTCCTGCCCGTGCGCTGGTTCACACCTCGCGCGGTCATGGCGTCGGGGACGCGCGGCGGTAGTCGAAGTCGATCCCGAGGTTGAACCAGCGGATCGCGATGGAGGCGATGCACACCAGGACGAGCACACCGAAGATCAGGTACCAGCGCTTGCGCTTGCCGACGATGTTGAAAGCGCCCGTTCCAGTGTAGAGCCGGTCGAACACGCTGTGCTTGCGACCGTCCGACACCGACGAGTCGCCGGTGCTGGAGACGGTGCCCGTCGACACATCGCTACGGGAGTCGTCAGTGCTTGCCACGTCACACTTCCTTC
>JALZNB010000183.1 GCA_030857905.1 Actinomycetota bacterium | reverse complement strand
GTCGGCGGGGAGCCAGTGCAGCGCGGTCGTGGAGACCGCGCCGTGGATGGTCGCGGGCAGGTTGTCGGCCCAGGTGGGGGAGTTCAGGTTCGCGTCGACCCAGGCGATCGCGTTGCCGTAGTGGGCCTTGGCCAAGCCGAGCAGCAGCGGGTCCGAGTCGATGCCGATGATCCTGGCCGACGGCAGCCGTTGGCGCAGTCGCGCGGCCAGTGAACCGGGTCCACAGCCCAGATCGACCACCACCGGCTCCGGCACGTCGGCCAGCGCGGCCTCGACCACGTCACACAGCACCGCGAAGCGTTCCTCCCGGTCGGCCATGTAGTGCTCCTGCTGCACGTCCCAGCGGCGCACCCAGGTCGAGGCCGTGTCCTTCGCGAGTGTCCCCATCGTCTACCTCGTCACTGTTGATACTCCTATGGACAGCGCCGACGATAGATCGAGGCTGGTGACGCGGCCCGATTGCGCTAGTCCTCAACCATTCGATGACCGATGTAGGAATGTCTGTCCCGTCACGGCTATGCCCCAAGCGTCCCGCCGACAGTGGGCCACCGACCACCGTCTGTGCGCGCGGGATAGTCTTCGGGGAGACCGTTTCGCACGTGGGAGGGGCTTTTACCTTGGGTGTGTTCGTCGCGCGGGTGCGTCCGAGGTGGGTGGACATGGACTCCTTCGGGCACGTCAACCACGCGCACACCGTCACGCTCCTCGAAGAGGCGCGCATCGACCTGCTCTTCACCGAGGCCGCGTTGCGCGGCGCGGACGAACTGGCCAAGGGCCTCGTCGTGGTGAAGTTGGCCGTCGACTACCGCGCCCCGCTGTTCGCCGACGGCGGCTCGGTCAGGATCGCCGTCTCGGTCAGGGAGATCAAGGCCGCCTACTTCGTGCTTGACTACAAAGTCCACAGTGGACCGACAGAATCCCACCCTGTGGCCGTCACCGCGTCGACCACCCTCGCGCCCTACGATCTCGCCGTGGGCAAACCGAGGCGAATCACCGACGCGGAGCGCGACTTCCTCGCCGCGTGGCACAACGGGGGCATCGGTGGCTGAGCTGCTTTTCGCCGACCCGTCCGAGCGCGACGACCTCGGGGCGTTCGTCGCCCGCGCGGTCCGACTCGACCCCCAGGCCGTCGTCCGGCTCAAGGGCCGTGAACCCAACCTGGTCGACGCCTGGGTCGCCACCCCGTTCGACGTGCTGGCCACGCGTACCGCGCACGGCTCGATCGACCCGTCCGACACGACGGTCTCGGCCAACGAACTGCTCGCGGGTCTGGCCATCGTCCGCGGCGACCGGATCGACCCTGGCCCCGCGCGCGACATGCAGTGGCGTTCGGCGCTGCCGCCGACCAAGTTCTGGCAGCACGTCGACCGCATCCCCGCCGCCGAGATCTCCGCGCTCGCCGACCGCGGCATCGAGGTCGCGCGGGAGAACGTCGGGCCGCAGGGCACCCCGCCCGCGTCGCTGCTGGACAAGACGGTCCTTGAGGTGACCGGCGACGGCCTTGAGGTCAAGGTGCCGCTGCGTTGCCTGTTCGCCCTGTCCGGCATGGGTTTTCTCAGCGAGGACCCCGACGACCACATCCGGGTCACCGCGACCGACGCCTGGATGCGCCTCGACGCGCGCTACGGCGCCGTTGTCCGCCGCAGGCACGCCCTGCTCCCGCTGCTGGTCTGAGGACTCGGCAGCGGGAGCGGGGTCAGACCAGCCACACCGCGGTCTCCGGTGGCAGTTCCGCGCCCGCCATCGGCCCACTGGCCAACAGGATCTCGCCGGGGGGCAGCGGCACCGGCGCGTCCGAGGTGTTCAGCGCGCAGATCATCCCGCCACCCTTGCGCCGGAACGCGAAACACCCGGGCGGTGCGCCGTACCACTCCAGTTCCGTCCCGGCGAACGCCTCGTGGGTCTTGCGGATCTCCAGGGCGTGCCGGTACAGCGACAACATCGACCCCGGGTCCTCCAACTGGGCCTCCACCGTCAGCGCGGCCCAGTCGTCGGGCATCGGCAGCCACGGCTTCCCCCCCTCGGAGAACCCGAACGACGGCCCGGTGCCCTCCCAGGGCACCGGAACCCGGCACCCGTCGCGTCCGCGCTTGGTGTGCCCGGAGCGCTTCCACGTGGGGTCCTGTAGCGCCCAGTCGGGCAACTCGACGTTGGGCAGCCCGAGTTCCTCGCCGTTGTAGAGGTAGGCGATGCCGGGCAACGCCAGCTCCACCAGCGCCATCGCTCGTGCCCGGCGCTGCCCGACCTCGCCACCGCCGTAG
>JALZNB010000148.1 GCA_030857905.1 Actinomycetota bacterium | reverse complement strand
GAGGCCGGGTTCCTGGTCAACAACGTCCAACCCGACGTCGTGCGCCTCGCCCCACCGCTGATCCTCACCGACGAGCAGGCGGCCGAGTTCGTCACGGCCCTGCCCGCCATCCTCGACACCGCACAGGAGAGCTGAGTCATGGTCCGGCACTTCCTGCGCGACGACGACCTCCGTCCCGCCGAACAACGCGAGGTTCTCGACCTCGCCACGTCGTTCAAGGCCGATCCGCTCGCGCACCGGCCGCTGGCGGGCAAGTCGGTGGCGGTGATCTTCGAGAAGAACTCCACCCGCACCCGGCTGTCCTTCGAGGTCGGTGTCGCCCAGCTCGGCGGCCAGCCGATCATCGTCGACGGCCGCACGATGCAACTCGGCCGCGAGGAGACCATCGAGGACACCGCGCGGGTGCTGTCCCGGTACGTCGACGTGGTGGTGTGGCGGACCTTCGCCCAGAAGCGCATCGGGGCGATGGCCGCTGGCGCGTCGATCCCCATCGTCAACGCGCTCACCGACGAGTTCCACCCCTGCCAGGTGCTCGCCGACCTCCAGACCATCGAGGAACGTCACGGTCGCCTCCAGGGCGTCACGGTCACCTACCTCGGGGACGGCGCCAACAACATGTCCCACTCACTGCTGCTCGGCGGTGCCACCGCGGGCATGCACGTGCGAATCGTGTCCCCGGACGGCTTCCAGCCGCTGCACGAAGTGGTCCTGGACGCCAAGGAACGGGCCGCCGAGACCGGCGGCAGCATCACTGTCCTCACCGATCCGCACGCCGCCGTCGACGGCTCCGACGTGCTGGTCACCGACGCGTGGACCTCGATGGGCCAGGAGAACGACGGCAAGGACCGGGTCAGCCCGTTCCGCGGCCTCCAGGTCAACGCCGCGATGCTGGAGCGGGCCGCGCCAGGCGCGATCGTGCTGCACTGCCTGCCCGCCCACCGCGGCTGGGAGATCACCGACGAGGTGCTCGACGGCCCGGGCAGCGCCGTCTGGGACGAGGCCGAGAACCGCCTGCACGCGCAGAAGGCGCTGCTCGCGTGGCTGGTGAGCCGCGCGTGACCGCCTCAGCGACCACCCGCGCCGCCCGGCAGGCCCGCATCGTCGAGATGGTGTCCGACCGGGCCATCCGCAGCCAGACCGAGTTGGCCACGCTCCTCGGCGCGGAAGGCATCGAGATCACCCAGGCCACGTTGTCGCGCGATCTCGACGAACTCGGCGCGGTCAAGCTCCGCGGCGCGGACGGTGGCGCCCCGGTCTACGTCATCCCCGAGGACGGCAACCCGGTGCGCGGCGTCCAGGGCGGCACCGCCCGGCTGACCCGATTACTCAGTGAACTGCTCGTCTCGGCGGACGCCTCGGCCAACCTCGCCGTGCTGCGCACCCCACCCGGCGCCGCGCAGTTCCTCGCCAGCGCGATCGACCGGGCCGCCCTGCTCGACATCGTCGGCACCATCGCGGGCGACGACACGATCATGGTCATCTGCCGCCACCCGGTCACCGGCGAGGACGTGGCCGAGCGGTTCACCGCCATGGCGTCGCGAACCTCCGAGGTCACCAAGCACCACGGCGAAGGCTGACGCCGCACGGCGTCTTCCCGGACGACACCACCAGTTCACCAGAAGCAAGACACCCACATTCCGTAATACAGCGAGGAGACGTTCATCGTGACCGAGCAGGACGCCACACCGCTCTGGGGCGGCCGGTTCAACTCCGGCCCGGCCGAGGCGATGGCGGCGCTGAGCCTGTCGACCCACTTCGACTGGCGACTGGCCCGCTATGACCTGGCCGGGTCGCGTGCCCACGCCCGGGTCCTACACCGGGCGAACCTGCTCGATGACGACGAACTACGCGGCATGCTCGCCGCACTGGACGTCCTGGAGGCCGATGTGGCCTCCGGGGCGTTCACCCCGGTGCTCGCCGACGAGGACGTGCACACGGCGTTGGAGCGCGGCCTCATCGACCGGGCGGGCCGGGACCTCGGCGGCAAGCTCCGTGCCGGTCGCTCCCGCAACGACCAGATCGCCACCCTGCTGCGGATGTGGCTGCGCGACGCGGCCCGGCACGTCGCGGGCGGCACGCTGGATGTCATCGAGGCACTGCTGTCCCAGGCGCGGCGCCACCCGAACGCGGCGATGCCCGGCCGCACCCACCTCCAGCACGCCCAGCCGGTGCTGCTCGCGCACCACTTGCTCGCCCACGTCCAGTCACTGCTGCGCGATGTCGACCGCCTCCGCGACTGGGATGCCCGCGCGGCGATCTCGCCGTACGGCTCCGGTGCGCTGGCGGGTTCGTCGCTGGGGCTGGACCCGGCCGCCATCGCCGAGGAACTGGGCTTCGACGGACCGACCGAGAACTCCATCGACGGCACCGCCGCGCGTGACTTCGCCGCCGAGTTCGCCTTCGTGACGACCATGCTCGCGGTCAACCTGTCCAGGATCGCCGAGGAAGTGATCATCTGGACCACCGCCGAGTTCGCCTACGCCACCCTCGACGACGCGTGGGCCACCGGCAGCTCGATCATGCCGCAGAAGAAGAACCCGGACGTCGCCGAACTGACCAGGGGCAAGTCGGGCAGGCTCATCGGCAACCTCACCGGCCTGCTCGCCACCCTGAAGGCCCAGCCGTTGGCCTACAACCGCGACCTGCAGGAGGACAAGGAGCCGGTCTTCGACTCCGTCGACCAGCTCGAACTCCTGCTGCCCGCGCTCGCCGGGATGTTCGGCACGCTCACCTTCGACACCGCCCGACTCGCCGCGTTGGCGCCCGCGGGTTTCACCCTGGCCACCGACATCGCCGAGTGGCTGGTCCGTCAGGGCGTGCCGTTCCGCGTCGCCCACGAGGCCGCCGGTGAGTGTGTCCGCCGCGCCGAGGACAGGGGAGTCGGCCTGGAAGACCTGACCGACGCCGAACTCGCCGAGATCGACTCGAACCTGACCCCGGCCGTCCGCGAGGTCCTCACCGTCGAAGGCTCCATCGCCTCGCGCGACGCGTACGGTGGCACGGCGCCCAACAGGGTCGCCGAGCAACAGGACCGCGTGGTCGGCAAGGTCGAGGAGTATCGGTCGTGGGCGGAGCAAGTCATCCGGAAGTGACCGAAGCCGTGCGGGTGACCGGGTGACGGCCAGGTTCGACCACCTCGTCTTCACCACACCCGACCTGGGCGCGGCCGTCACCGATCTCGCGGCGCGCGGCGTGGTGCTCAGTGCGGGCGGCGCGCACGTCGGTCTCGGCACCCGCAACCTGCTCGCCGACCTCGGTGACGGCGGCTACCTCGAAGTCGTCGGCCCGGATCGCGATCAGGACGAACCCGTCCGCCCCCGGATGTTCGGCATCGACACCCGCTCGGGCTCCGGCGTGGTCACGTGGGCGGTCCGCGTCGACGACGTGGACGCCGCGGTCGAGCGCGCCCGCGCCGCCGGGTACGACCCGGGCTCGCCGGTGTCCATGTCGCGGCGGCGTGCCGACGGCGTGCTGCTGACCTGGCGGCTTGCCGTGCCCGACCTCGGCACCGACGTCGTGCCGTTCCTGATCGAATGGGGAGACACACCGCACCCGTCGACGTCGGCCGTCCGTGGCGCCCGCCTGGTCTCGCTCGTCGCCACCCATCCCGACCCGGACCTGATACGCCGCCGCCTCGATGCCCTCGGTGTCGAACTGGACGTGGTCGCGGGCGTCCGGCCGACCTTGTCGGCGCTGATCGACACGGCGGAAGGCGAAGTGGTCCTGCCGTGCGCGTGATGACCCGTGACCAGCTCGCCGTCGATCCGATCGAAGCGTCCAGGCTCATCCTCGGCTCGTACCTGGAGGCGGACAGTCCGCTGGGAACGGTCCGAGTCCGGGTGGTCGAGGTCGAGGCATACCGGGGTGGGGACGACCCGGCCTCCCACTGTTATCGCGGCCGGACTCCGCGCAACGAAGTCATGTTCGGCCCAGCGGGCCACCTCTATGTGTACTTCGTTTACGGCATGCACTTCTGTGCCAACATTGTCTCCCTGACCGATGGCGTTCCCGGCGCGGTCCTGCTGCGCGCGGGCGAGGTGGTGTCCGGGACGGACGTAGCCCGTCCCCGCCGACCCGCCTCCCGCAAGGACACCGACCTGGCCCAGGGGCCCGCGAAGCTCACGAGAGTCCTCGGGCTCGGTCGTGAACACAACGGCGTCGACCTCACTGACCCAGCCTCGCCGGTCCGCTTGCTCGCAGGCGACCGGGTGCCACCGGAGTCCATCAGGATCGGCCCGAGGGTGGGTGTCGCAGTCGCGGCCGACGTGCCGTGGCGGTTCTGGATCGACGGGTCGCCCTCGGTCAGCGCCTACCGCAGAGGTGGCAAACGCGGAGTCGTCCGCGACCCGGTGCCGCCCGGCTAACCCAGTGGTCCGACCGCTGCCATGCGGGGGAAGATAGCCGCCGTGAGTGAACACATCCTCGATGAGCTGTCCTGGCGCGGTCTCATCGCGCAGTCCACCGATCTCGACGCGTTGCGCAAGGATCTCGACGCGGGCCCACTCACCCTCTATGCCGGGTTCGACCCGACAGCGCCGAGCCTGCACGCGGGCAACCTGGTTCCGTTGCTGATGCTCAGCCGGTTCCAGCGCGCGGGTCACCGGCCGATCGTGCTCGCGGGCGGCGCCACCGGCATGATCGGCGACCCGCGCGACACCGGTGAGCGCACGCTCAACACCCTCGATGTCGTCGCCGAGTGGGCAGGCCGTATCCGCGGCCAGCTTGAGCGGTTCGTGGAGTTCGACGACTCGGCCACCAGCGCGGTCGTGGTCAACAACCTCGACTGGACCCAGGACGTCTCCGTCCTGGAGTTCTTCCGGGACATCGGCAAGCACTTCTCGGTCAACGTCATGCTGGCGCGCGAGACGGTCAAGCGACGCCTGGAATCCGACGGCATGTCCTACACCGAGTTCAGCTACCTGCTGCTCCAGTCGCACGACTACCTGCGACTACACCGCTCGCACGACTGCAAACTCCAGGTCGGCGGGTCTGACCAGTGGGGCAACATCGTCGGCGGCGTCGACCTGGTGCGCAAGGTCGAGAGCGCCTCGGTGCACGCGCTGACCGCGCCGCTGGTCACCGACGCCGAGGGACGCAAGTTCGGCAAGTCCACCGGCGGCGGCAATGTCTGGCTCGACCCGGAGATGACCTCGCCCTACGCCTGGTACCAGTACTTCGTGAACGTCGGCGACGCGGACGTTCTGCGCTACCTGCGGTTGTTCACCTTCCTCGACCAGGACGAGATCGCCTCGCTGGAAGCCGACACCGCCGAGCGCCCACACCTGCGCGCCGCACAGAAGCGGCTCGCGGCGGAGTTCACGACGCTGGTGCACGGTGAACGGGAGACGACACAGGTAGTCGCTGCCAGCCAGGCCCTGTTCGGTCGGGGAGAACTGGGTGGCCTCGACCTGTCGACCCTGGAC
>JALZNB010000125.1 GCA_030857905.1 Actinomycetota bacterium | reverse complement strand
CGTCGCGATCAGCAGTGTCCCTCGCGCCGAGGTGCGCACGTCAGGACTCGATGTCGAAGTTGTAGACCAGGCCGGATCGGTCGGCGCGATGGACGAAGCAGGTGACCTCGAACGCCTCGCCATTCTGATCGAAGCTCGTATGCAGGACGTCCAGCACGGGCACGCCTGCCTTCGTCTCCAAGAAGCGGGCTTCCTCTTGGGTCGGCATGCGGGCGGTGACCTCGTCGCGGCCGGTTTTGAGGGTGTGGCCTTTCTCGTCCAGTCGGCCGTGGATGCCGCCCGGTCCCGTCTTCGGCTCCGTCAGCAGCGTTCCTTCTGCGTCCGACCAGCGCAGATAAGTCGTTACGAGCTGCACCGGTTCATCGTCGGCGCGGTACTCGTTCAGGCGGCGGAGCACTGACTTCTCGTCCGCTGGCACGTTCAGGCGTTCGGCGACCTCAGGCGGTGGGATCACGCGGTCGATCGCCACAGCCTGAATGCTGGGGCGCTTGCCCTGGCGCTGCATCTCCAGGCGGAACGGTGTCAGCCCTGTCTCGCGGTACGCCTTCCTCGAATAGCGGTCGTTGCCCCACCGGAAGAGGAGTTGCTTCTCTCGAACGAAGACACCCTTGCCGTGCTTCGGCGTGACCAGCGCTTCCTCGGTCAGCAACCGAATCGCCTCGCGGGCAGTGTTCCGAGCTGTACCGAAGCGGTGAGCCAGCTCGCGCTCTGACGGCAGCCTGTCGCCGGGAGCCAGCTCGCCGGAGATGATCAGCTCTCGCACCACGTCAGCGATACGGCGGCTGGGTAACTGCTCGGCCTCGTGGCCGCCCGAGCGGGTCATGCCAGCGAGCATACAACTGGCTTAAACCAGTTGCTTGCCCCGAGCGCTCTCCCGTGCTTCACTGGCTCAAGCCAGTTGAACGCCGGAGATGACCCAGCGCGTGAGACGGGCACTCGGTGAACGCGAATGAGTCCCATCCCAGGACCTGGCTTCGTCTGCCCCTGAGACCCCAAGGAAAACCCATGCCTGATCACCAACACGACCCCACCACCGTGACCGTTCCTCTGAAGGATCTTTCGGTGGTCGATGCCCTCATCAAGGGCTGTCAGGGGCTTCTCGTAGCCGCCTATGAGGCACGATGACCGAGGAAAAGATCAAGGAAAGCACCGATATCCCCGATCGAATCATCGCCGTAAACCGGTGGCTCGCAGCCGTCCGATCCCCAACCGAGGCCGCCTTGGCCGACCGATCCGCCGAAGTGTCTTCGGCGCAGTCCGGTAGCGCGGCGGGACAGCTCCCGTGACCACGACCATCAGGTATCCCCGCGTCCCGTACGTCACCGCGTGGTCGTTCGAAGAGCCCGAACCGGCTCGCCTCATCCAACTTCCCAACGGTCGTGGCGTCGCCTATGCAGATGAGACGGTGGGTGATCGTGACGCCCGGGGCATTCTCTGGCAGCGCACTTCGTTGGCTCGCGGAAAGGGAAGCCCCCGTTTCGGGGTCGTCCACAGTGCGCGACAGCGGAGGGCCATGCGCAAGCTTCTCTGCCAGGTCTGCGCGGGCCCGGCCGATCGGAACGCTGACGGCATCCTGTGGGTCCTCAAGGATCACCACACCGACTGGCCTGACTGGCCCAATCGCATGGGCGTCACCGAGCCGCCGATCTGCGCGGCGTGCCTGGATGTCTCCGTCCGTGCCTGTCCTGCTTTGCGCAAGGGCCACGCGGTCATTCGCGCGCGCACCGCTCCGACCTCAGGCGTCCACGGCACTCTTTACGGCCCGTCACCCATCGGCCCTCAACCTGTCCGCCCCATCCTGACCGGCTTCGACGGCCGCAAACTCCGATGGGTTATCGCCTCGCACCTTGTCCGTGAACTCCAGGACGCGGTGATCCTCAACCAGTTCTAACCGTTACCCGGCGTAGGCGAAGACCGGGTAGTGATCGGAGTAGTCGTTGTAGGTGTAGGTGGTGAACCAGGACGTCACTTTCCAGGTGGGACTCTTCACCGCCCGGGTCTCGTTGACCAGAGTGTTCGGCCCGGCGTGACCTTCGAGGCTCAGCACGTAATCGAGGTGTTCGGCAGCGTGGTCGTCACCGTACTGGCCACGGCAGACGCTGTTGTTCGGGCAGTCCCAGGAGTGCGAATTTCCTTTCAGGACAGGGGTTTTGACACCAAGGGACCGCAGCATCATCGGGTACTCGGTGCTGTCACCGATGACATTCATGTCGCCCGCGATGTAGACCGGTTCCGCGGCGGAAATCCGTGTGTCCGCGACGAACTGGGTGATTTCCGCGCGCTGGGCGGCACGAACGCTCGCGGGTGAGACCGTGCAGCTTGGGTCTTCCGCCTGCGCGTGCACTCCGATCACATGCACGGACCCGTTGGGCGAGCTGAGCTTCGCATAGGCGAACCCCTTGTTGGACTGGGTTTCCACGCCGCAGCTTTCGTTGAAGACATGTTGGGTCGCGCGGGTGATCGGCCACTTGCTGACTATCGCCGTGCCGCCGTCCTCGGGCGCCACGTCCGAATACGCGCCGGTTGTCGCGGCCCAGCCTGTGCGGGACCTGCCGACGACCGGTGTCCGGTGAGGATGGCTGTCCGCGAGGTTACCCAGTAGGCGATCGCCTGATTCGTTGTCGAAGAGTTCGTTCAAGACGACGACGTCTTGGGCCGCCAGTACGTTCTGCTGGTCGATCAGATCAGCCCTGGTCATCTGCCCCCAGTTCGGGTAGAGCGTGCGCGGCAGCATGAAGACGTTGTAGGCGGCGATCTTGGGCGACTCGGTCCGGACCGGCGCCGCGGTCGCAGCCTGCGGGCTCATCAACGTCGCGACCACAACAAATGTGAAGAAGATTCGCATTCTCATGACCGACACACTGCCCACCGTCGACAGTGATCCGCAAGAGAGGCCAGGCAACGTTTCCCCCCGCGGCCCGACGTTCGTTACCCACACGGACGGAGGTGACCCGTTCGGTGTGGACGGTGGCGTGGGAAACTCCGGGAAAATCTGGGGGTGGATGTGGACTGGCGACCGGTTCTCGACGACTTCGTGGCACATTGGCCCGTCTACGTGTCGATGCCGTTCATCGCCGCGATCATCGGTTACGTCACCAAACGCGTCGCGATCGAGATGATGTTTCGGCCGTTGGGGTTCGTCGGGATCGCCAGGCCCGTCCTGGGGTGGCAGGGCGTCGTTCCGCGTAATTCGGCTCGGATGATCCGGATTTCCGCGCGGCTGATCACGTCGCGGTTGGTCGATCCCAAGGAGATCGTCGAGCGGATCGACTCCGACGAGGTCGCGCGGCGGGTTCAGACCCCGTTGCTGCTCACGATCGATGAGATCGCGCGTGAGGTGATGGCGCGGCATCACCCGCAGCTCTGGGAGACGCTGCCCGTACTGGCCCAGGACATGATCATCAAGCAGGTTCAGGCCGGGGCCCCGGAACTGGTCAGGCGGATCATGGACGAGATCCGGGAGAACATCGGCGACGTCCTCGACATCGAACAGGTCGCGGTCGACGCGTTGGAGCGGGACAAGGAGTTGCTGGTCCGGCTGGTCCGCGACATCTCCCGGCCGGAGATGGCCTTCATCGCCCGCTGCGGCATCTACTTCGGCTTCGTTCTCGGTCTCGTCCAGACCGCGGTGTGGGCCATCACCCGGGAGCCGTGGGTGCTGCCGATCTTCGGCGCGGTCATCGGCTGGTTCACCGACTGGTTGGCCATCAAGCTGGTGTTCTTCCCGCGTGAACGCACCAAGATCCTCGGCGTTTTCCCGTTCCAAGGCGTGTTCCAGCGCCGCCGCGCGGAGGTCGCGCGGCAGTACGGCGAGCTGGTGGCCCGCGAGGTGATGACCGTCCCCAACCTGATCGAGGGCATCCTGCGCGGACCGAGATCGGACCGGTTGCTCATGATGATCCAGCGGATCGTGCGGAAGACGGTCGACGAGCAGGCGAGCATCGCCAAGCCGTTCGTCGCGGTGGCCGTGGGGACGCGCCGGTTCCAGGAGATGAAGGACGCGGCGGCCACCAGCGCGATGGCCTATCTCGACGCCACGGCGATGCATGCCGAGCCGTATGCCAGTGAGGCACTGGACATCGGCAACACCATCGCGATGAGGATGAACAAGCTGAGCCGCGTCGAATACGAGGGCCTGTTGCGGCCCGCGTTCCGCCAGGACGAGTGGAAACTCATCGCGGTCGGCGCGATCATCGGCTTCCTGGTGGGCCACCTGCAGGTTCTGCTGCTGGTACCCGGGCACTGAGGGACACAACACGGTCCGCTCACGCCACAGTTCGGCGAGTCCGCCCGATGTTCCAGCACACCACGTAGATCAGGAACGAGATGGCCGTCACGAACGCGCTCACCGGAACCCCTGGCGCGAGTGACAACACGATCCCGCCCACCGCGGACAACAGGGCGAAGATCAACGCCAACACCGTCGCCCGCAGCGGACTCGCCGTCACCCGGCACGCGGCCGCCGCCGGGGTGACCATCAGCGCCAGCACCAGCAGCGACCCGACCGTCCGCACCCCGAGTGCGGTGGCGATACCCACCAACACGGCGAAGACCAGGGCCAACGCCGTGATCGGCACGCCGCGAGCCCGCGCCACCTCGGTGTCCACGCTGGCGAACAGCAGCGGCCGGTAGATCACCGCGAGCACGCCGACCACCAACACCAGGCAGCCGATCAGCAGCGCGAGACTGGCGAAGTCCTGGCCGACGATCTGACCCGTCAGCAGACCGAACTTGTTCGACGCTCGCCCTTTGTAAAGCCACAACATCAGCACGCCGACGCCGAGGCCGAACGCCAGTACGACGCCGATGACCGAGTCATACTCGGAACTGCGCCGCGACAGCAGGCCCAGCACTAGCGCGGCCACGATGGCGCCCGCGAGCGCGCCGTTGCCGACGTCCCAGCCCAGCAATAGAGCGGCCGCGCCACCGGTCAGTGCCAGCTCGCTCGTGCCGTGCACGGAGAACGCCATGTTCCTGCTGACGATCAACGGCCCGAGGATTCCGGCCAGCACACCGAGCACGACCGCGGCGGCCAGTGCCGTCCAGACGAAGTCCAGTTCGAACAGTCGCAGGGTCAGCTCGATGTTGAGGAAGTTCTCCACCTACGACTCCTCGTGGTGGTGCGGGTTGTCCTCGCACAGGTCGTTGTTGGCGCCGACGACGTGGACTTGGCCGCGCACCCGCACGACCTCGACCCGTGTTCGGTACAGCTCGGACAGCACGCGGGTGGTCATGATCTCGTCCGGGGTGCCGATCCTGAATTGGCCGTCGACCAGGTAGAGGACCCGGTCGACCAGCGGCAGGATCGGGTTGATCTCGTGGGTCACGAACAGCACTGCCGTGTCGGCGGTACGCCTGCGCTGATCGATCAGGGTGCTGACCGCGTGCTGGTGGGCGAGGTCGAGGGAGAGCAGCGGCTCGTCGCACAACAGCACGCTGGGGTCGCCGACAAGGGCTTGCGCGACGCGGAGACGCTGCTGTTCACCACCGGAGAGCACTCCGACCGCGCGGTCCGCGTAGTCGAGGGCGCCGACAGCGGACAACGCCTCATCGACGCGGCGAGCGCGATCGCGGCGGCCGGTGAAGCCGATGCCCCACCGGTGACCGTCGTAGCCCAGGCCGACCAGGTCGCGGCCGCGCAGCGCCAGAGCCGGGTCGAGCGCCCGCTGTTGCGGGATGTAGCCGATGGCGCGGTTGGCTTTGCCCGGCGCCGCACCGGCCACCGTCACCGTGCCTGCGACGAGCTTCTGCAGGCCGAGCAGTACCCGCAGGAAGCTGGTCTTGCCTGACCCGTTCGGCCCGAGCACGGCGATGAACTCACCGGGGCGCACGTCGAGGTCGAGGCCGTCCCACAAGACCCGCCCGCCATAGGCGAGACGGGCTCCGGTCAGCGAGACGACGCCGGGCGAACCGTCCTGTCGGGACAACCCGGCCGCGGTGGCGCGGTGCTCAACGCTCATGCGGACAAGGCTACGGTCAACGCCTCAACCTGCTTGGTCATCCATTCGACGTAGTCGGTGGTGCCCTCGGGCAGGGTCTCGCTGATGCCGACGACCGGCACACCGGCCGCGGCCGCGCTGTCCTTGAGCGCCTTCGTCGCGGGCGTCTCGGTTTGTTCGTTGTAGATGACCCCGATGACCGCCTTGCGCGTCACCAGCTCGTTGGTCTCGGCGACGGCGGCGGCCGACGGGTCGGTCTCCTCCTCGACCGCCTCGGCGAACTCGTGCGGCGTGGCGTCGGTGAGGCCCGCGGTTTCGAGCAGGTACCCGGCGACGGGTTCAGTGGCGATGATCTTCGCGCCCGGCTTGGCCTTGCCGATCTGGGATGCCTTGGTCGCGAGCGCGTCCAGCTTCTCGCTGAGCGTGTTGACGTTGGCGGTGAACTCGGCCTGCTTCTCCGGCGCGAGGGCCGTCAACTGCTCCGCGACATTTTGCGCCACACCGTTGACCGTGCCGAAGTCGTACCAGACGTGCTCGTTCTCGGCGTGGGAG
>JALZNB010000091.1 GCA_030857905.1 Actinomycetota bacterium | reverse complement strand
GCCCGCGACAGAGCGGGCCTTTTTCCTGTTCACCTGGACGGCTGTTGCGCCAGCCGGGTGACGCTGCAGTCCTTTCGCGCTGGATAACGCCTGCCGGACGCACGGAGTCGAAGCCTCCGCGCGCATTCGGGTGACAAAACTTCCCGGGTGGCGGGTTTTATCGACCGTGATGACTGGTTTGCCTTTTTGTCGTGTTCTCGTCGATTGACAGGACGCGTCGGAATACCGAATGGACTGTGGTCAGAAGTTTTCCGAATCTGCGGTCGCGTTCAACAATTTAACTTGACGGTAGGTAGTGAACCCTCGCCGTTGCGAGGCTGACCTGGAGATATTGCGCCGCGAGACGGCGTGTGCAAGCCCTGTGGTGCTGTGATATAGATCACCGAAGATGAGGTTTATCTCTTCCGTTTCGGTAAATCGGCTGATGAGGGCTGGGTTTCTGGTTAAACGCGAATCGGGTCGTTAATTCCCGCAATCGGGGGCCGCGGATTCTGGTACGTTCAATGAACGGATAATTGCGCCATTTGGCGGTAGCTGTGAGTTATGGATCGTCACTACTAATAGTGTCGGGGCGTCGCGGGGTGACGAGACACCCCCCAAAAAAAACGGTTCGACCACGGTCGCCAGGTCTCCGGGCGCTCAACAGTGAGGATTCATGGACAGAACACGCCTCCGCGTCCGGTTAGCGGAGCTCGCCGAGACGTTTCGCGTCCCAGGTGTGCAGGTGGTCATCCACCACGAGGACCAGACGTGGAGTTGGCAACGCGGGGTGCGGCGAGCAGGGGACGTCGCACCCATGACCGCCGACTCGGCGATCCCGTCCGGCTCGCTCACCAAGGTCGTGACCGCCGCCGCCGTCGTGGGGCTGGCGGAGGACGGCGACCTCGATCTGGACGAACCGTTGGTGGACCAGGCACCCGGCATGGGCGCGCTCTCCGCCGACCTGACACCCCGGCACCTGCTCAGCCACACCGGCGGCCTGCCGTCCGACGGTCCGGTCGCGCGGGCGTCCACGCTGCGGCGCTACGTCACCGACACGTGCGGGGACTTGACTCCGGTGGCCGAGCCCGGCGTGCTGTTCTCCTACTCCAACTTCGGCTACCTGCTCGCGGGAGCCCTCGTCGAGGCCACCACCGGTCTCACCTGGGCCGAGGCGGTCCGGGCGGTCGTGCTGGAACCACTGGGCATCCCGGTGCGGTCGGTCATCGACTCCGCGGTGCCGGTGAGCGGTCACGCGGTCAATCGAGTGGCGGGCAGGGTGCGCCCGGTCGAGCAGTCGCTGTCGGCCGTGCAGGCGCCCGCGGGGGCACTGGCCCTCAGCGCTGCGGAGTGGGTGACCCTGGGTCGTGCGCTGGCCGGTCACGAGCCGGAGACGCTGCTGGAACCCGGTTCGCTCAAGCTGATGCGGGCCACCGTGCCCGGAGCCGAGCCGTTCGGCCTCGCCGACGGGTGGGGGCTGGGTCTGGCCACCTTCGGCTCGGGAGACTCCGCTTGCGTGGGACATGACGGCAACGGCGACGGGACCTCGGTCCACCTGCGGATGAACCCGGCCACCGGCACGGTCGTGGCGTTGTCCGCCAACGCCAGCACCGGTTTCGCGATGTGGCGGGCCTTCGCCGCCGAGTTGCCCGCCATGGGCGTGCCGATCGCCGACTACGACGCGCTGCCGGAGTTGGGTCAACCGGTCACGCCCGTCGCCGACGCGGTCGGCGACTTCGCCAACGGCGACAACGTCTACACCGTCCGGCGGTCCGGTCGCGGTCTGCACCTCACGGTGAACTCCGAGCCGTTCGCCGACCTCACCACCTACCCCGACCTGCGGTTCTCCATGCGCGACTGCGATACGGGCGAGACCGATCAGGCGGGCCGGTTCTTGACGCGCGCGGACGGCGGCATCGGCTGGGTGCAACTCGGCGGCAGGCTCGCCCGCCGGGTCGACCGTGTCCGCGCGGTCGCCTGACCGTCACGACGCACCACCTCCGCGCGGCGATTCGCGTGCCCGCGAGGAGTCCCTGTCATCGGTAAGCCAGTTCGAATATCGCGCCGATGTCGGCGACCACTGAATCCAGTACAGCCCGGAGGACCGACCGATGACCTCGTCCAAGCAGAGTAGGCGCGACGCGCTGCCCGAGCACCTGCGCGCCCAGCTCGCCCGCAGGCTCGCGGGACGGACGGATGGCAGCGTGCCCGCGGTCGATGTCATCCCGCCCGCGCCGGTCGACGGCCAGCTGCCGCTGTCGTCAGCGCAGCGGAGGTTGTGGTTCCTGACCCGCTTCACCCCGGGCGCCAACGACTACAACAGCGGCACGGCGTTGAGGTTCACCGGCTCGTTGGACGCGCCCCGGCTGATCGCCGCCATCGGCGCGCTGGTCGCCCGGCACGCCTCGCTGCGCACCACGTTCGACGAGGTCGACGGTGAGCCGACGCAGACCGTCCACGAACCGTCCACAGTGGACGTGCCTGTGTTGGAGCGCACGTCGGACGAGCTGGACGAGGTGTTGAGCGCCGAGTTCGCCCGCCCCTTCGACCTGCGCACCGGCCCGCTCCTGCGCGCGGCACTGGTGCGGACGCCGCAGGACCATGTCCTGCTGCTCAGCTCGCACCACATCGCGGTCGACGGCTGGTCGTGGTCGGTACTGACCGAAGAACTCGCCACCCTGTACGCGGGTGGGGGACTTTCCGCACCCGGACTGGCCTACACCGACTTCGCCGTGTGGCAGCAGGGCAGGCTCACCGGCCCGGCGATGGACGAGCACCTGGCGTACTGGCGTGACCGTCTCGCGGGCGCGACCACGCTGGACCTGCCCACCGACCGACCGCGGCCGTCGGTTCGCGGCTCCGCGGGCTCGGCGCACCACTTCGTCTTGTCGGGGGGACTCTCGCGCACGGTCGTCGAACTGGCCCGAGCCAACGACACCACCGTCTACACCACCCTGCTCGCCGCCTGTCAGATCCTGCTGGCCAAGTACAGCGGACAGACCGACATCACCATCGGCACGGTCACCTCCGGGCGCGGCAGGCCAGAGCTGAACCGCGTCGCCGGGTTCTTCGTCAACACCGTGGTGTTGAGGTCCACAGTGGACCTTCGGCGCTCGTTCACCGATTTCCTGGCCGAGGTCAACCGGGACGCGCTGTCGGCGTTCAGCCACGACGAGGTCCCGTTCGACCGCCTGGTCGACGCGGTCGAGGCTCCGCGCGACCCGAGCCGCAACCCGCTGTTCGACGTGCTGGTGCTGCTGCAGAACGCCCAGCGTGGACTTCCGTCGTTCCAGGGGGTCGACGTCGCCGAGGTGGACCTGCGGCGGTGGGCGGCGAACTTCGACCTCAGCTTCGAGTTCACCGAGCGGCCCGGTCATCTGGAGTGCGTGCTGGAGTACAGCACCGAGTTGTTCAAAGTGGGCACGATAGAGCGGATGGCCGGGCACCTGGTCACCCTGATCGCCGGCGCCACCGCCACCCCGGACCGCTCCATCGCGGACCTGCCGATGCTCACCACCGCCGAGCACCGCGCCATCACCCGGGACTGGAACGACACCGCCATGCCGGTGCCAGCCACCACCTTCCCCGCCGTGTTCGCCGCCCAGGCCGCCCGCACGCCGGATCAGGTGGCCCTGGTCTGCGACGGCGAGGTGTTGACCTATGCCGAGCTGAACGCGCGAGCCAACAGGCTCGCCCACCTCCTCGCCGACAAGGGCGCCCGTCCTGAACGAGTGGTGGCTGTCGCTCTGCCGCGCTCGGCGGACGCCGTCGTCGCGCAGCTCGCCGTGCTCAAGGCGGGCGCGGTGTACCTGCCGATCGACCCGGCGCTGCCGTCGTCGCGCCGCGCGAGCCTGGTGTCGGACTCGGGTGCTGTAATGCTGCTCGACCAGATGTGGGACACCGCCGGGCAACCGGAGACCGACCCCGACGTCGAGCTACGACCGGACAACGCCGCTTACGTGATCTACACGTCCGGGTCGACTGGCAAGCCCAAGGGTGTGACGGTCGAGCATCGGAATTTGGTCAATTTGTTGCATAACCATCGTGCGGATTTTGTGGCGGCGGTGGGTGGTGGTCGTTTGCGGGTGGCGTTGTCCGCGGTGTTTTCCTTCGATACGTCGTGGGAAGGGCCGGTGTTGAT
>JALZNB010000077.1 GCA_030857905.1 Actinomycetota bacterium | reverse complement strand
CCTGGTGGCGCTGCTGACCGAGGCTGGAGCGGACCTGCGCCTGTCGACCCCGGCGCTGGGGATTCGCGTCGGTCACGACGGCGGGGTCGAGGTCGCCACCGGCACGTCGATCGTGCGGGCGGACGCGCTGGTGAACTGCGCGGGCCTGCACAGCGACCGGATCGCACGGATGGCCGGGGTCACCCCGAGCGCGCGGATCGTGCCCTTCCGGGGCGAGTACTACGAGTTGAAGCCGGAACGGGCACACCTCGTGCGTGGCTTGATCTACCCGGTCCCGGACGCGTCGCTGCCGTTCCTGGGCGTGCACCTGACCCGGATGCTGGACGGGAGCGTGCACGCCGGACCGAACGCTGTCCTGGCGCTGCGGCGCGAGGGGTACCGGTGGCGCGACTTCTCGGCCGCCGATCTCGTGGAGACCGCGCGGTTCGCGGGCACCTGGAAACTTGCGCGCAAGTACGCGTTCCCGGTGGGCCTGGAGGAGGTCCGACGCTCCCTGTCCAAGCGCCGGTTCGCGGCGAGTCTGGCCAAGCTGGTGCCCGCCGTGAGCGAGGACGACATCGTGCGGTCCGGCGCCGGGGTCCGGGCACAGGCGCTGCTGCCGGATGGCTCCATGGTGCAGGACTTCCTGATCGAGAGCGTCCCGCACCAGGTCCACGTGCTGAACGCGCCTTCTCCGGCGGCCACGTGCGCGTTGGAGATCGGGAAGTACGTGGCCGATCGGGTGGCGCAGTAGCCCGTCGGGGTGGCCGCTACTTGACCGGCTCCAACACGTCTCGACCCAGGAACGGGCGCAGCGCCTCGGGGACCACCACCGAGCCGTCCGCGCGCTGGTGGTTCTCCAGGATGGCGACGATCCAACGCGTGGTGGCCAGCGTGCCGTTCAGCGTCGCGGCCACCTGCGGCTTGTTGTTCTCGTCCCGGTATCGAACACTGAGCCGCCGCGCCTGGAACGTCGTGCAGTTCGAGGTCGAGCTGAGTTCGCGATACCCCTTCTGCGTCGGAATCCAGGCCTCGCAGTCGTACTTGCGGTAGGCGCTGGTCCCGAGGTCGCCGGTGGCCGTATCGATGATCCGGTAGGGCACCTCGATCTTGGCCAGCATCTCCCGCTCCCAGCCCAGGAGACGCTGGTGTTCGGCCTGCGCGTCCTCCGGTTTGCAGTACGAGAACATCTCGACCTTGTCGAACTGGTGCACTCGGATGATGCCCCTGGTGTCCTTGCCGTAGGACCCGGCTTCGCGGCGGAAGCAACTCGACCAGCCCGCGTACCGCTTCGGCCCGGTCGACAGGTCCAGGATCTCGTCCGAGTGGTAGCCGGCGAGGGCGACCTCCGAGGTGCCCACCAGGTACAGGTCGTCGTCGCGCAGCCGGTAGATCTCACTGGCGTGCGAACCCAGGAAACCGGTGCCCGCCATGATTTCCGGTCGCACCAGCACCGGCGTGATCATCAGCGTGAAGCCAGCGGCGGCCGCCTGCGCGGCGGCCATGTTGAGCAGCGCGAGTTGCAACTGGGCCCCGACGCCGGTCAGGAAGTAGAACCGCGAGCCCGACACCTTCGCGCCGCGCTCCATGTCCAGCGCGCCGAGCCGGACCCCGAGGTCGAGGTGGTCGAGCGGCTCGAAGTCGAACGTGCGCGGCTCGCCGACGTGTTCGAGGACCGTGTAGTCGTCCTCGCCGCCGACCGGCGCGTCCGGGTGGACCAGGTTCGGCAGTGCCCGGTGCAGTTCCTCGAAGGCCGCCTCGGCATCGCCCTGTTCGGCTTCGGCCGCCTTGACCTCGTTGGACAGCTCCTTGCCCTTGGCCAGGAGCGCGTCCCGCTCCGGGCCCTTGGCGGCCTTGCCGACCTGCCTGCCGAACGTCTTCTGGTCGGCCCGCAGGTTGTCCGCGCGGGAGATCGCCGCCCGTCGCCGTTCGTCCGCCGAGAGGAGCGAGTCGACCGTGGCCGGGTCCTCGCCTCGGGCACGCTGCGACGCGCGCACTGCGTCCGGGTCTTCGCGCAGAACCTTGAGGTCAATCACAGTGGGTGAGAGTAGTCCGCGCGCCCACGGCCATCGACGGGATATCCGGCGTCGCGGGTGGGGCCGGGAGCGACGGCCCCGGCCCCGTGCCGTCCTAGGAGATGGCGACCGCGACGATGAGGCCGAGTGCGATGTGGACCGCGGCGACCACGATGCTGGCCGGGGCGAACCGCTCGTTGCCGATCGTGGCGCCCACATCCAGCTTGGTGACCCACTCCAGCGCGCGCACGGCGAGTACCTGAACCACGATGCCGACCAGGCCGTAGACGACCGAGGTGATCAGACCCGCTGTCAGGTCGCTCGCCGAGAAGAAGATCGCCACCACGATGATCAGAGCCATGCTGACCATGCCGGAGGCGGTGACGACGACGGCGTTGGGTTTGCCGGTGCGGACCAGATCGGACAGTTTGCCCGGGGTGGTCCAGTCGATCGCGTAGAAGCCGATCAGCATCAGCACAAGGCCGACAATGGCGTACAGCACGATCGCGCCGATGCCCTTGCCCAGGTCGGCGCCGAAGCCTGCGGGCAGTGCGTAGGTCGACACCGCGGCGAGATGACTGGTCACGCGTCCTCCAAGAGCTAGCTTGTCGTGCCGAAGGGAATCATGCCTGGGGGATCCGGTGCGGCACGAACGCCGCGCCGTCGTCGGTCACCAGTCCGGCGGTTTCCCGGATGCCGAGTCCCGCCGAGTGGTCGCCGACGATCCACGCACCCAGGGCAGGACGGTAGCCGTCGAAGTCCGGGAGCGGATCGAAGGCCTGGTAGACGTAACCCTCACCGCCGTAGACACCGGTGGTCTGGGTCTCGTAGCCAGGGGCGACGATCTGGATGTTGGCGCCCTCACGGCCCAGTTTCGGCTTGCGCACGTACTCGGTGAGCAGGCCGGGCTGGTCGATGAACGCGGGCAGCAGGTTCGGGTGACCGGGGTACATCTCCCAGAGCACGGCGAGGATGGCCTTGTTGGACAGGATCATCTTCCACAGGGGTTCCATCCACAGGGTGCGCGGCAACGACTCGGCGACGCGTTTGCCGAACTCCTCGGTGGCCACCCACTCCCACGGGTACAGCTTCATCACCGCGGCCATCGGCGCGTCGGCCAGGTCGACGAACCGGTTGAGCACCGGGTCCCAGCCGATCTCCTCGATGGCCAGGCCGATGGTGTTCAGGCCCGCCTCGGCCGCGGTCTCCTGGAGGTAGGCCGTGGTGATGTGGTCCTCGCCGCTGGAGTCGGCGTTGGACCAGGTGAAGTGGACCTCGTCCGACGGCAGCCGCTCGGCGACCTCGGTCCAGCGCTCGACCAGCTTCTCGTGGATGGAGTTCCACTGGTCGTCCTCGGGGAAGACCTCGGTCTTCCAGTACCACTGCACGACGGCGGCCTCCAGCAGGGAGGTCGGAGTGTCGGCGTTGTACTCCAGCAGCTTCGCGGGCGCCGAACTGTCGTAGCGCAGGTCGAACCGGCCGTAGATGTGCGGATCGTGGCGTTTCCAGGACTCCGCGATGTGCGGCCACACCCACTCGGGGATGCCGAAGTCGCGGTAGCGCTCGGTGAGCACGACGTGGTCCACGGCGTCGAGGCACATCGAGTGCAACAGCTCGACGTCCGCCTCGATGGACAGCACCTCGTCCATATCGAACACGTAGTGCACCGACTCGTCCCAGTAGGGCCGCGCCGAGCCGCCCGCCATGCGCGCGGGCGAGCCGAACACCAGCCCTTGGGACTCGATCGCCGTGCGCCAGTTCGGGCGGGGTTCGGACCGCTCTCGTCGCAAATCAACTACCGCCGCTCTTGCCGTTGGACCCGACGCCGAGGCCACCGCGCTGGACGGACTTGCCCGACTGGGTCTTCACGCTGGTGTTGCCCGAGGGCGCGGTGTAGCTACCGCCGCTGACCCGCTGACCGATGGCGCCGGTGCCACCGTAGTTGTAGCGGTAGGAACTACCGCCGATGAAGATGAAACCGCCGCTCGAGTAGCCACCGTGGCTGGAGGCGTAGCTCGGGTCGCACTTTTCCTCCTCCACGACAACGCTGCTGCCGTTGTCGACGCAGGTCGCCGTGACCTCGTCCTCGTCGGTGACCGAGGCGTAGATCACCGCGACCACCGCGACGACGCCGACCGTGACGCCCGTGCCGATGAGAATCCGTTTGCGCTTGCGACGCCTGCGCTCGGCCTCCTCCTCGGCATCGATCATCTCCTGCTGCTCGCGGCGGATCGCCTCGCGGCGGGCCCGCTGCTCGGCGAGGGTGGGCTCGCGGGCGCTGGTGGTCCCCGGGTCCTGATAGCTCATGGACCCGCGCCTGCGCTGGGGCTCGACCGCGCGCTCGCGCCAGTCCACGACCTCGGGCCTGCCCTGGTCGTCGGACCGGTCGCT
>JALZNB010000074.1 GCA_030857905.1 Actinomycetota bacterium | reverse complement strand
CACCGGCGCCGTTGCCGGACAGCATGACCAGACGATTCGGCGAACTGGTGGCCGCGGCGGCCAGTCCGATAGACGACGTACGCGGGACCGCGGCGTACCGGCGGCACGCGCTGGCGGTGCTGGCCCGCCGGACGTTGGTGTGGGCCTGGGAGGACTACCGGACGGGGAGTTGGGCACGATGCGCGTGACAGTCGAGGTCAATGGCGAACGTGTTGTCGCCGACGACGTGTGGGCGGGCGAGAGCCTGCTGTACGTGCTGCGTGAACGACTCGGCTTTCCCGGCTCGAAGAACGCGTGTGAGCAAGGAGAATGCGGCTCCTGCACGGTGTTCCTCAACGATGTGGCCGTCTGCGCGTGCCTTGTCGCCGCTGGGCAGGCCGATGGCGCGAGCGTTCAAACCGTCGAAGGACTCGCCGACGGCGACACCCTCGACCCGGTCCAGCAGGCGTTCGTGGAGACCGGCGCGGTGCAGTGTGGGTTCTGCACACCCGGGCTGATCGTGGCGACCCACGACCTTCTGCGACACACGCCGAGTCCGTCCGACCCGCAGATCCGCGAGTCGCTGGCCGGAAACCTGTGTCGCTGCACGGGATACGAGAAGATCCTCGACGCCGTCCGACTCGCCGCGTCCCGAGTGGACAACTCGTGAGGACGGTCATCGAGGGTGCGGCCATCGCCACGGTGGACGCCGACCAGACCGAGTACGCCGAGGGCCACATCGTGATCACGGGTGGCATCATCGAATCGGTCGGGCCCGGTCCAGCACCCGCGAACCTGCCTGCCGACCGCCGCGTCGACGCCCGTGGTCGCCTTGTCACGCCTGGGTTCGTCAACACCCACCACCACCTCTACCAGTGGGCCACCCGTGGGTTGGCCCAGCAGTCCGATCTCTTCAGTTGGCTCGTCGAGCTGTACCCGGTGTGGGCAGGCCTCGACGAGCACATAACCCGAGCCGCCGCCACCGCGGGATTGGTGCGGTTGGCCCGTACCGGTTGCACCACGGCGGCCGATCACCACTACGTCTTTCCCCGTGGTGGCGGCGATCTGCTCGGTGCCACCATCGATGCCGCCGCCGAGGTCGGGCTGCGGCTGCACGCGGTGCGGGGGTCGATGGATCGGGGCATGTCGGAGGGTGGCCTCCCGCCAGACTCGCTCGTGGAAAGCACGGACGAGGCGTTGGCGGGTACCCAGGCGGCGATCGACCGTTGGCATGACCCGTCACTGGAATCGTTCGTGCGCATCGCGGTTGGACCGTGTTCACCGTTCTCGGTGAGTGCCGACCTGATGACCGGCGCCGCCGAACTCGCGCGGGCCGCGAAGGTCCGGCTGCACACCCATCTCGCGGAGACGATCGAAGAAGAGAAGCAATGCCTGGCCGAGTACGGCTGCACACCGGTGGAATACGCCGAGCGGCTGGGCTGGGTCGGGCCTGACGTATGGCTCGCCCACGGTGTACACCTCTCCGACAGTGGAATCCGCACGCTGGGCGAAAGCCAGACCGGTGTCGCGCACTGCCCGACGTCGAACGCTCGGCTCGGCGCCGGCATCGCTCGGGTCAACGACCTGCTCGCCGCGGGCGCTCCCGTCGGGCTTGGCGCCGACGGCGCAGCGTCCAATGAGGACGGTGGGCTCGGTGTCGAGCTGCGGCAGTCGATGTACCTCGCCCGACTCCGCGACGGCGCGCGGGCGAGCGACGCGCGCCGGGCACTGTGGCTCGCGACCATGGGTGGCGCCGCGTGCCTTGGCAGGCAACGAGAACTGGGTTCGCTGGAACCGGGAAAGCTCGCGGACATCGCGGTCTGGCGACTGGACGGGATCGAACACGCGGGCATCGCCGACCCGGTGGCCGCGCTGGTCTTCGGCGCGTTGCCCCCACTGGCGGCATTGTTCGTCGGTGGACGAACGGTGATCGAGGACGACGCGTCCTGCCTGGTCACCGAATCCGACGTAGCCCGTTCGCTGGCCTCGGCGAGCGCCCAACTGGCCAGGAAGGCGGGGTTGACCCGATGACCAGCCAGTCCACCCGGCAGACCGACGCGGTGACCGGGGGCGTGGGACAGAGCCCGATCCGCCCGGACGCGGCCCTCAAGACCACCGGCGAGTTCGCCTACTCCTCCGACCTGTGGGCGGACGACATGTTGTGGGGCGCGACCCTGCGCAGTCCACATCCCTACGCGCGCATCAGGTCCGTCGACATCGGGGCCGCCATGACGCTGCCCGGTGTGTACGCCGTGCTGACCCATGAGGATGTCCCCGGTCGCAACCGATTCGGTCTCGAGTACGGCGATCAGCCGGTGCTCGCCGAGGATGTCGTGCGCTATCAGGGGGAACCGATCGCGATCGTCGCGGCCGACCACCCGGAGACGGCTCGACGGGCCGCCGCGCGGATCGCGGTCGAGTACGAGGTGCTCGACCCGGTGACCGACCCGGAGTTCGCGCTCAGCGGCGACGCGCCGGTACTTCATCCCGACCATGACGGCGGCAACGTCGTCCGGCACGTCCCGATCCGGCGAGGCGACCCGGAGGCCACGGCGCCGGTCGTCGTCACCGGCGAGTACACGATCGGTATGCAGGATCAGGCCTTTCTCGGACCGGAGTCCGGCCTCGCGGTTCCCGCCGAAGACGGCGGTGTCGACCTCTACATCGCGACACAGTGGCTGCACGTCGACCAGGAGCAGGTGGCGCGGGCACTCGGGCTCACACCGGACAAGGTGCGGTTGACGCTGGCCGGCGTGGGTGGCGCGTTCGGTGCGCGTGAAGACCTGTCGATGCAGGTGCACGCCTGCCTGCTGGCGCTGCGCACCGGAAAGCCGGTGAAGATCGTCTATGGTCGGGAGGAATCGTTCTTCGGCCACGTGCACCGCCACCCCGCGGTGATCCGGTATGAGCACGGCGCCACCGAGGACGGTGCGTTGGTTTATGTGCGCGGCCGAATTCTGCTCGACGGCGGCGCCTACGCCTCGACCACGGCCGCTGTCACGGGCAACGCGACGACACTCGGCGTTGGCCCGTACGAGGTGCCCAACGTCCACCTCGACGGCTACGGGCTCTACACCAACAATCCGCCGTGTGGTGCCATGCGTGGATTCGGGGCTGTGCAGGCATGTTTCGCCTATGAGTCGCAAATGGACAAGTTGGCGGCGAAGCTGGGAATCGACCCGGTGGAGCTGCGGATTCGCAACGCCGTCCGCGAGGGATCGGTGATGCCCACCGGGCAGGTCATCGACTCCGCCGCGCCGGTCGCCGAGTTGCTTCGCCTGGTGCGGGCCAATCCGATGCCGGCACCCGCGAGTGGTGATCCGCGCGAGGTCCCGGGCGGGGTCGCCAACACCACCCACGGTGAAGGGGTCGTGCGCGGCGTCGGCTACGCGGTAGGTATCAAGAATGTCGGTTTCTCCGAAGGGTTCGACGACTACTCCACCGCGCGGGTCCGGCTGGAGGTGATCGCGGGTGAACCGGTCGCGTCGGTCCATACGGCGGCGGCCGAGGTGGGGCAAGGCCTGGTGACGTTGCAGGCGCAGATCGCGCGTACAGAACTGGGTGTGTCCCAGGTGACAGTGTTGCCCGCCGACACCACGGTCGGCAGCGCCGGATCGAGTTCGGCTTCGCGACAGAGCTACGTGACCGGTGGTGCGGTCAAGGCGGCGTGCGAGGCGGTGCGCTCCGACGTGGTGGCCCTGGTGGCCACGGGCACCAACCTGGCCGGTGGCAAGGTGATCACGGCGGACGGTGAGCCGGTGGCCGATCTGGCCGAGGTGCTGGGTGACCGAGTGATCGAACACACTGTGCAGTGGCGCCACCGACCCACTCAGGCCATCGATCCCGAGACCGGCCAGGGCGACGCGCACGTGCAGTACGCCTTCGCCGCGCACCGGGCGGTGGTCGACGTCGATGTCGACCTCGGTCTCGTACGCGTGGTGGAGCTCGCGTGCGCCCAGGATGTCGGCAAGGCGATGAATCCACAGGCCGTGCTGGGGCAGATCCAGGGCGGCTCCGCCCAGGGGCTCGGGCTGGCGGTGATGGAGGAAATCCAGGTGGTGAACGGGAAAGTACGCAACCCGTCGTTCACCGACTACCTCATCCCGACGATTCTCGACATGCCGCCGATGCCCATCGACGTGCTCGAACTCGCCGACCCGAACGCGCCGTACGGGCTGCGCGGGGTGGGCGAGCCGCCGACGATCTCCTCGACGCCCGCGATCGTGGCGGCGATCAGGGCGGCCACCGGTCGGGCGCTCGCGGCGATCCCGGTCCGTCCGGAGCACCTGGTTTTCGGTGACCGAAGGTGAAGATCAGGTAATTCAGGATGACCCGGACGGCCGAGCGGGGGTGTCAGTAACCTGACCCCATCGTCCCCATCGTCCCCCGTCGAATCTGAGGTGACTCGTGACCGAAACGTCCGGCTGGGTACCTGAAGGAGTCAACACGGAACTCCCCAGCGCCGCACGGGTGTACGACTATCTGCTCGGTGGCGGACACAACTTCGCCGGTGATCGGGCCCTGGCCGAGAAGCTGGTCAAGGTCGTGCCCGCGCGGGACATGGCCCGCCTGAATCGCGCGTTCCTGCGCCGCGCCGTGTTGTACCTGGTAGAACAAGGCATCACCCAGTTCCTCGACCTCGGCTCCGGCATCCCCACCGTGGGCAACGTGCACGAGGTGGCGCAGGAAGCCAACTCCGACGCGAGAGTGGTCTACGTCGACTACGAGCCGGTCGCGGTGGCGCACAGTGAGTTGATCCTCGAAGGCGATGCCAACTCCGGTGTGATCCAGGCCGACATACGCGACCCGGAGAAGATCCTCGGGGCCCGGCGCACCCAGGAACTGCTCGACCTGAGCGAACCGCTGGGCCTGCTCATGGTCGGTGTCGTGCAGTTCATCCCCGACGCGGACGACCCGTGGACGCTCGCGGGCCGCTACCGGGACGCGTTGGCGCCCGGCAGTTTCCTCGCGCTGTCCGCGTTCACGTGGGACAACGCCCCCGCGGGGATGGCGGGTGCGGTGGAGGTGTTCAAGAACAGCCAGGACCCGATCTTCCCGCGCACCCGCGACGAGATCATGCGGATGCTCGACGGACTCGACCTGGTGGAGCCGGGTTTGGTCTACACACCGCACTGGCGGCCCGAACGCGCGGAGGACACGGAGGCCGCGGCGCGGTCGAACCTCTACGCCGCGGTGGCTCGCAAGCCTGGCGGTCACTCGAATGGCGCAGCGTAACGCCCACCTGGTGTAGTCCGATGGGCTGGCGTGGCATACCTGTCGGGGTGCACAGTGGTAATCCGGCAGGTCGCCGGGCGGGACCCGAACAGTCGACAAGGACTTCGATGACGTGCCATCCGGACGGTCTCCGTGGACCGTACTGAGCTGGCCAGGAGCTGGGCAGCGGCGTTGTACCAGGTCGCCTACGTGTCGCGATCCCGCGACGACATCGAGCGTGATCTCGGCGAGCTGATCTCCGGGTTGCTGCTGTGCCTGCGCGCGGAATCCGATCTGACCACCGCGGTCGATGTGGGCGAGCGGCTGGTCACCGACGGCTTCGTCAAGCCGGTCTGTCTGCGCGTCTCGATCGATCTGCTCGGACCCGCGCTGCCGGAGTTGTCCGAAGTGGACAGAGCGACGGCCCGGCCGATCATCCCGGTGTTGGCCGCGCTGGCCGCCGGCTTCGCCGCGGCGACGAGAGATCGGCTGTTCTCCGACCAGGAGGACATCCGACAGGCCCTGGTTCGGACGAAGGAGAACGTCGAACGGGACCTGGAGGCCAGCGAGGCTCGGTTCAGGGAAGTGTTCACGACCTCGGCCATCGGCATCATCATCAGCGACCTCGGCGGCGGCGTGGCGCGCGCCAACGAGGCTGTCGAGGACATGCTCGGATACCCCCGGGGGACCCTGTTCCGCAAACGCCTCGACGACCTGTTCGACCCGGCGGAAGCGACGTACCTGCGGCGGTGCTACAACGACCTGGCCGAGGGTGGGATCGAGCACCTGCGCGAACGCACCACCTTCATCCGGGCCGACGGTGACATCGCGTGGGTGCGCGTCTCGGTGTCGGTACTGCGCGCCTCGGACGGCCGCGCCGACCACCACGTGACGATGGTCGAGGACATCACCGACTTCCACCTGCTCGAACACCAGATGCGTGACCACGCCACCCGCGATGTCCTCACCGGCCTGCCGAATCGGCGGACTTTCCTCACCCGCCTGGAGGAAGCGCTCGCGGCCGACACCGAGATGTCGGTCTTCCACCTCGGGCTCGACGGTATCGCCGCGGTGAACAACGGCATCGGCAGGAACGTGGGCGACCGACTGCTGCGCGAGGTCGCGAACCGGCTGATCGAGATGGCCGAGGGCCACAACGCCATCGTGGCCAGGGTCGGCGGGGACGAGTTCGCCATCCTGATGCCGCACACCGCCCAGTGCCCGGACGTGGCGACCCTGGCCACCAGGATCAACGACGCGCTCGCCGAGCCGACCTATGTGGACGATCGGGGTCTCGCGTCGTCGGCCACGATCGCGGTGATGCGGCTACCGGCGAAGGACACCAGACCGGCGGAACTGCTGTGCGCCACCGAGATCGCCCTGCGCTCGCTGAAAGCCCACGGCCGAGGGCAGTGGGGCCTGGTCGACATCGACGAGACAGCGCGCCGCCGCGAGCACTACAGCCTCGCCGCCGCGCTGCCTGGCGCGTGGGAGAGTGGCGAACTCGACCTCGACGCGGCGCCTGTCGTCACCCTGCACGACCGGCACACCGCCGCCGCGCAGATCCTGCTGCGGTGGGAGAATCCGCGCCACGGCACGCTCGGGCACCGCCGCTGCCACGAGGTGCTGCACGACACCGGTCTCGCGGTACCGCTTGGCCACTGGATGTTGTCGGAGGCGGGCAGGCGTGTCGCCGCGCTGCGCGCGACACACGTCGCCATGCCCCGCGTCTACCTCGACCTGACCAGCGAGCAGGCCGCGGATCCCGACCTCGTCGCCGTCGTGCGGGAAGTGATCGACGAGTCCGCGCTGTCGCCGGGCCAGATGGAGTTGGGCATCCCGGTCGGCGTGCTCGGTGACACCGAGGCCGAGGACAACGTGATGGTACTGGCCGATCTGGGAGTCCGGGTCCTGCTGACCAGCTTCGGCCAGACACCGGGCGACCTCACCCACATCGAAGACCTGACCGTCGACGGCGTCCGCTTGGCGGACACGATGGTCAACCGCATCGACCCCGCGGTGGAATCGATGTTCAGTCGTCTCGTCCGAGAGATGGTCCCGATGGTGCGAGCCACCGGCATCTCGGTGCTGGTGACCGGCATCGACACCGACGAGCAAGCCCAGTGGTGGATGAGTGCCGGAGCTGATCTCGCGCAGGGCCCACTGTTCGGGACACCCGGGCCGATCGAGAACCTGGCGCGTTGACGGAGCCGACGTACCGCGGCGGACGATCCTGCTCGCGTTGATCCCCGGCCGAGCTGACGTTCTCGGTCGATCGAATCGGCGGAAGGGGCGCCACCGGGTCTGAGGTCGTCAGGCCAGGACCGCGACCTTGTCCAGCGCCGCGCTTCCAGCCGGGGTGAGCTTCGCGGTGACCAACTGGCCGAACCGCCCCGCGGTCGCCGCGATCAGACCGTCGTGGGTCAGGAGGTGAGCGCTGAACTGGTCGCAGCACGGCACACCGTCGATGTACAGGTCCGGCTCCTGCCCGCAGCTCACGTGCGCCCTACCGGCGGCGACGGCGCGCAGCATGGCCAGTGCGCGGTAGCTCAGTTCGTGTGGTTCGTTCGACATCTCGTTCCCCCCGTGGTCGGTGTGGCTGTCGCCCCTTGGATGCGCCCGCCGTTCACCTGGTTGCATCGGAATGAGACCCCACCCACGTTACGAACGGTGACCGGGTGGTGATTCCCAGACCCGTTCACACTTGGTGGACCGCACACGGCCGCGCTGGACAGGGGCAGTAGGCGTGTCGAGCTGGGGTGCGGCCATCGCGGTGGAGATGATCGGCTGACCGTTGCGACACGGTTTTCCCGGCGAGCGAGTCCTGCTACCGGCGGCGTTCTTGGGTGCTGTTGAGCCCGAAGAGAATGCGCGCCATGACATCGGAGTCGGTGCTCATCGGCTCTTCCGGTACCGCCTCCGCGGCGGCCTGTGACGGCTTGCGCTGGCGTCGGGGCAACGGAACGTTCGCCGCGGTCATGCCGACGGGCAGCGGCAGCGTGCACCAGACGATGTAGCGGCCCGGGCCCACCTCGCCCGCGCCTGCGCGACCACCCGGAGGGCTCGCGGGCACCGGGACGGGCTGGGGCGACTCCAACTCGATGACCAGCTCGTCACCCGACACGCGAATCCGTGCGGTGATCATCCCCGGTGCCGCCTGGTCGGCCGCGGCCACGACGGCGGCGGCCAGTTCGCGCCCCACCTGGCCCGCGAGTTCCCGCATGTCCCGCAACGCCCACTCGGTCAACGAGAACGTGACGAACATTTCCATGCAACCCACCGCGCTGGGCATGGCGACCAAGTGGAGATCGTCAACCTGTTCGGTTCGGTCGCTCATGGGTGCCCCTTCCGGCTGCCGCCGCGCGTGCGCCAGATGGTGCCATGTCCGGTAAGTCCAGTGGAACTCTGGTCCGACAACAGACCCGACTCTTACTCCACGTGCATGATCACTCCGTGATCGTCACCCAGTGTCGCCGACAGGGCCTTCGTTCAGCACGTCATCGGGTTCATCGACAACGGTTCCGCCCGCGGCGACAACCCGGCGTGCTGTCGCGTCGCAGTCACTGGTCGCCAGGTAGACCCTCCACAAAGAACCCGCGCCGGATGGTTTGGCGCCGGCACGATGGCCGCGACCGTATCCCCGATTACCGGAAGCCGAACACTGGTCCACAAAGGACATTCGCTGGACGGGGACGTGTCCGGCGAGTCGTGGCGTGAGGTCTTGGAACCAGACGCGGATCGATGCCGGCGTGTCGGCTGTGACTACTGTTGACCTTGGCCAGGCCGCGTTCGCGCGTGGGTCGTGCGAGATGGTGTTGGAGTGCGCATGATGAGGACGCCACCGACCGATGACGACACTCGGGCGGGTGTCGACGTGCGGGCACCGCTCAAGGCGGAGGCGAGGTCATTGGCGGCCTCGGTCGTCGACTGCGCGGTGTACGTCGATGGTGCGCGACTGCCGGGTGCGCGTAGTCCCGAGGAAGCGGTGGCCGAGGTACGCCGATTAGGCGTCGGGTTCGTCT
>JALZNB010000061.1 GCA_030857905.1 Actinomycetota bacterium | reverse complement strand
CTTCACGCTCGTCCGCGCTCAACGGCATGTTCTTGGTCAAATCGATGGTCGCCTTTCAGTTGAGAAATTATCTCACACTGTCGCAACGACCGGTTGAGACCGCCCTTTCTTTGGCGGACTATTGGGTCGTGCCGCTGAACGAGAGGCCAAATGGTCCTATGCCGCTCCACACATATTCGCGCGGTGAAGTGGTGGTTGCGAACACTTCAGGAAATGCCCGTGGCGCAATAAGCTACGAAGAAACGAACCGTCGGCAAAGGTGGTTCGATCCTCACGGGAGGCGCGGTCATATCGTCGCGGGGGCAACGCGGCGCGATGCGTGTCGACCGGGCGCGAATACGTGACCCGTGAACATCGCACACCGATATCCGTGAATATGGCAACGAAGTTCGATCGTGAATCCGGCCGCCGGGAATATCTCCTGCTGAACTCGGCGGTCAACGGACGTACCCTGCTCTGTCCATTGTAGACAGATACGTCGTCGGCTCCGCGTCACCGGGGGTCGACATCGGTCCTCTTAAGGAGTTGATCGTGAATCCATCACCGCTGGGCGGCGACGCCCATCGAATCACCCGGAGATTCTTCGTCGGCGCCGTCGCGACAGCCGCGGGCGCTGTCGCACTCGGATCTCCGGCATTCGCCTCGACGAACAACGCCTCCACGAACAACGCGTCGCTGGACCGTGCCGTCGGAGTCGTGCACGTCAACGGCAGTCCCAGAATCCTGGCCCTCGTCGGCCAGGCGTGGGTGCTCGTCGACGAGAACGGGTCCACCCAGCAGACGCGCGGACTCACGAACGCGGTCATCGTGGATGTCACCTCCAGCGGCAGCGGTCTGGTCGCCGTCGGATCGCTTGAGGTCAACGGTGAGCCCATCGCCACGATCTGGGAATCGGCCGACGGTGTGGCGTGGCGGGAGGCGACCAGGCTCACGGGGCGCACAGCCGAGTTCACCGCTGTCGGCGCGAGCCCCACGTCGGTCATGGCCCTCGGTGCGCTACTGACCGGTGAAGGATCACCGCAAAAGCGGATCGGGGCTCAGCGCACCCCCAGCGGTCGCTGGGTGACCGTGCCGGTGCGTGGTCTGGAGTGGACGGACGAACTCGCCGCCACCGCCATCGCGGGCGGCTCGGGCCAATGGATCGCCGCCGCCGTCGACGTGTCGGGCAGCGTGCTGTCCACCTCGCGGGACGGGTTGACGTGGTCGACCGCGTCGGTCGAACCACGCTTGCAGGACGCCGCCGTCAAGTCCCTGACGTTCGAGGGCGATCGCGTCAAGTGGATCGGCAACGGAATGGGTGGCATCGCCGCCATCGCCGGAACACTCGGTGCCGGACGCACCACCGTCGCGGTGCCGCAGGAGGCGCACGCGGTGGGGGTCTCCCCGGCGCAGGGCTCGCTCCGATCGTTCTGGTTAGTCGACGGCCGCCTCGTCGCGGCAAACGTCTGAGGAGGCCATCGTGATCACTTTCAGTCGCATTGACGGCACGCCGGTCTACTACTGGCGGTCGAGCCGGGGCAACACGACGCTGCGCAACTGGCAGTGCACCCAGGCGTACTACGACCAGCTCGTGCTCTGGATTCGCGACCTGCGTTCGCTGTCGTCCGCGGCGGGCTACGGCAGCGTTTCCTACCTGGTGTCAGCGGGCTTCTACGTGAACAAGGCCGGTCAGCACGGCGCCGGGACCGCGATGGACCTCGACTACGTGCAGTGGTCCAACGGACAGGTCTCCTCGCCGCTGGATCGACACCACGCCTCCGGCACCGAGTCGACCCGCCGCCGCTACATCGCCGTGGACGCCGTGTGCAGGCGCCGGTTCCGCTATGTCCTCGACGGTTGGTACAACGCGGAACACGCCGACCACATCCACTCGGACTTCGGCGGCCTGCCAACGCTCTGCTCCAAGAGTTCCGCCAGCGACGTGAAGTTCGTCCAGTCGATGTGCAACAACTTCCTCGGCTCCGGTCTCGCGGTCGACGGAATCTGGGGACCGCAGACGCAGGGAGCCTTCAACACCGCGAAGTCGCGGCTCGGCGTCACCGGCGACCCGCACACCAGCAGCTCGGCGTGGACGGGCATGCTCAGCGGGGTCGCCGCCGACGGGTTCGCCAACCGCGGTTTCTAGTGGGGCGGCCACCGACGTCCACCGCGTTCGACCCGACCACGGTGAACGTTCCCGGCCATCGCACCGGACGATTGGTTCCACAGCGCCACTGATCGCTTGGTGGGGTGGCGGTCCAGATCCTCGCGCCGCCACCCCGCGCGGGCTGTCGGCATCGTGAAAGACCGATGACACCCGGGTCCTATGGGCCCGGGTGTCTGGCGTGTCAGGTCGGGTGACGCGGTGTGGGACCTGGTCCTGATCTTGGCGGTTCCGGGGTTTCCGCGACTCCGTCGAAGGCGACTCGACCGGCGTCCCTCAGGTCATGGACGGGCTCACGACGCCATCTCGGAGGAGGCGTGTTCACGGGAGTCGAACATGCTGAACATGTCGAGCAGGCCGACGAGCCCGGGCACGCGCTGAACTGATCGGAGAGTGACCAGGTGGAAGTGCGCGAGATTCCCGGTGCTCTCCTGGTGTACTCGGAGCAGCACCGCGATGCCCGACGAGCTGAAGAAATCGATGTCCGTCAAGTCCAGCACCAAGGTGGTCGGGGTGGTGTCGAGTGCTGCGACCAGTGCGTCGTACAGCCGTGGCGAGGTGCTCATGTCGACGTCGCCGCGCGCCTCCACCACCACCAGGCCAGAAAAAGGCCTCGTGGTGCGCAGGGTCAACAGCTTCGCGTTTCCGGTGTGGTCACCGGCGAGAGATGGGTTCATGACGGTCTCCGTCGTGCTGCCGTGGATGAGACGCAGCCGACGGCAGTGGTCTGGACCGTCTCGCTTCACGCAGGTCGAACATGGGCATCTCACACTTCTGCCCTGCCCTGACGGTAGTACGTGATCTTGGCGCTGGCAACGGGTGGCGTAGACTGGGCCGAGAAGCGTCGCAGAGCCCGGACCCGCTCTCGCCGATGTCCCGGCCGATCGGGCTGATGGACGCGCACCGGCGATCCGTGCCGCGCTCACGTGACGAGGCCGGTGGCACGGCACCGACAGGTCGGTTTCAGCGGCCATGGTCTGGGGAATTCCCCTGATGCCACACCAGTTGTCTACGCCCCGGACCCCGGCGGAGACGCACCTCACCTTTGCCCGGGAGAAAGCATGGTCGTACCGTCAAGCGTCGCCACACCAGAGGCGTCGGACGCGAGTTCCCCTTCGTCCACACCGACACGAGGCAGTGATTTCGCCGCCCTGCGCAGGATCATCACCGACGCGGGTCTGCTTGAGCGTCGACACGGCTACTACGCCGCGAAGATCTTGTTGACCCTGCTGGCCTTCGCGGGCGGCTGCGTGGCCTTCGTCATGCTGGGGGACTCGTGGTGGCAACTGGCCGTCGCCGCGTTCTTCGCCGTGGTGTGCACTCAGCTCGCGTTCATCGGTCACGACGCGGGCCACAAGCAGATCTTCCGCACCCGTAGGGCCAACGACGCGATCGGTTACCTGCACGCGGGTCTCGTCGGCATCAGCTACGGCTGGTGGATCGACAAACACACTCGCCACCACGCCAATCCCAACCACGAGGACGACGACCCCGACCTGGACATCGCGGTGCTGGCGTTCACTCAGCGGCAGGCCCACGGCAGGCGCGGTCTGGTCGGTTTCACCACCAAGTACCAGGCTTTCCTGTTCTTCCCCCTGTTGTTGCTCGAAGGGTTCAACCTGCACTGGGAGAGCGTCCAGGCCATCAGGCGCGGCGAGGTCAAGGCGCGTGGGCTCGAAGCGGCGATCCTGGTGTTTCACGTGGCCGCCTACCTGACCGCCGTGTTCGTCGTGCTGTCCCCGCCGGTCGCGATCGCGTTCATCGCGGTCCACCAGGGACTGTGGGGCGTCTACATGGGTTGTTCGTTCGCGCCGAACCACAAGGGGATGCCGACCATCAGCGCGGGCACCACCCTCGACTTCCTGCGCAAGCAGGTACTCACCAGCCGCAACGTGCGCGGCGGGCACTGGGTGGACTTCGCGTTGGGCGGGCTCAACTACCAGATCGAGCATCACCTGTTCCCCAACATGCCGCGGGCGAACCTGCGGCACGCGCAGGCGACCGTGCAGGAGTTCTGTGCCCGTCACGGTATCGACTATGTCCAATGTGGACTGTTGCGCTCCTACGGTCACGTCCTGCGCCATCTCCACGCCACCGGGGCACCGCTGCGTCAGCGCGGCACCTATCAGGCAGGGTGATGCGGCGCGCCGCCCGGGTCAGCGCCGCGCGTTGACGGGGGCGAGGATCGCGTCGAGATCCGCCGTGCCGTCCGTGACCGTGCGCGCGAGCGGGGTCAGACGCAGATTGTTGTTGCGGGCGTACGTTCTGAGCCGGGAGAACGCGTCGTCCATCGACAGCGCGCCGCGTTCGGCGAGGACGCCTTTGGCCTGTTCGATGAGCACTCGGCCGGTGAGCGCGGTCTGCAGCTGTTCGGAGAGTTGATCACCGCGCTCGATGTGGCGGTGCTGCAGGATGCCGATGGTGGCGACGTCGGCGAACGCCTGGCCGAGTCGGGCGCTGTCCTCGTCGATCGAGTCCGGTTTGGTCGCGAACAGGGTCAGGGCGCCGACAACCTGGCTGCGCAGGCGCATCGGCAGGACGTGGACCGCGCGGAACCCGCACTCGTGTGCCGCCGCCGTGAAGCGGGGCCAGCGGTGGTCGTCGCCCGCGGCGAGGTCCGCGCTCGCTACCGCCATCCCGGTTCGGACGCAGTCGATGCAGGGACCGTCGTCTGCCTGCACGGCGAACAGTTCCAGCAGCTCGGCTCGTTCGGACGAGGAGGCGGCGACCTGTGGATTGCTGTCGAGATCGAGCAGCATCACCCCGGCCGCGGAGATGCCCAGCAGTTCGGCGCGCCGCCTGGTGAGCATGTCGAGGAACTCCACGACGTCGAAGTCGTCGACGAGGGTGTCGGCCAGCGCGACGAAGGTCTCGGCCACCCGTTGCTCGCTGCGCGGTATCACGACCCCGACCGTACCCGGTGACCATGGTTCGATCTGTGCTGGTTCACGGCTGGACGGATTTCGACTCGGTGAGCACCAATCGCGGGTCGATGGTGCCCTTGGCGACGTCGCGGGCCACCTCGGAGAGTCGCAGTCGGTTGGCCCGGGCGTGATCGCGCAACCGCAGGTAGGCCTCGTGCATGTCGAGGTCGCCCAGCTCGGCGAGCACGCCCTTGGCCTGTTCGATGACGGTCCGGTGGTGCAACGCGGCCTGAAGCTGTTCGGAGACGACCGCGTCATGGTTTGTGGCGCGCTGCTGCAGGATGCCGACGGTGGCGATGTCGGCCAACGCCTGCCCGAGTTCGATGTTGGCCTTGTCGATGGCGCCCGGCCGGGTGCTCAGCAACGTCAACGCGCCGATGACCTCGTTGCGCAGCCGCATGGGCACCGCGCACGCCGCCCTGAACCCGGCCCGCACCGCCGCGTCGGCGAACCGCGGCCAGCGGTCGGTGTCGGTCTTGAGGTCGGCGCTGGACACCGCCAGCCCGGTGTCGACACAGTCGAGGCACGGACCCTCCTGGGTCTGCGCGGCGAACAACTCGACCAGGGCCGCGTGCTCGGAGGACCCCGCGGTCGGCCGCCAGCCCCCGCGCTGGTCGGAAAGGATCACCCCGGCCGCGTCCACGTCCAGCAACTCCGCGGCCCGTTCCGCGAGCAGGCCGAGAAAGTCGAGCACGTCGAAGTCGGCGACCAGGGTGTCGGCCAGCGACACGAACGTGCGGGCCAGCCGTTGGTCCCGGGTATTGCTCATCGCAGTCGGCCTTTCCTCAGCGTGCATTATCCCGGGTGCCCGTCGTCGGTGAAGCGCAGCGATCGGGCCACGACCTGTCGGGCGACGTCGGCCAAGGGAAGTTCGTTCGTGAACGCGTAACCGCGCAGCCGCAGCAGTGCCACGTCGGTGGACGAACCCAACTGCGTCTGCACCATGCCCGCGGCCTGATGGATCTCCACGTGCGGGTCGGCCAGCCAGCTCACGTCGTCAGCGGCGTGTCCGTCGAGGTCCTGGACGATTCCCTGAGTGGCCAGGTCGGTGAGGATCAACGCGTCGGCCAGCTCGACGCGGGTCAGGGGGCCCGCGGTGTCGCGGTAGAGGTCGAGCGAGCCGAGTCGCACGACACCGAACTGGAGCGGGAAGGAGAAGACCGCGGCCGCGCCGAGTTCCACGGCGGCAGCGCTGAACGCGGGCCAGCGCCCGCCATCCGCCACCAGGTCGGCCACCAGCACCGGGCCGCCGGACTTGAAAGTGTCCAGACACGGGCCTTCACCCACCGTGAGCTGGAGATCCTCCAGCCCGGCACTGATCTCGTTCGTCGCGTGCACCAAGCCGCGGCTGGGATGTGTGTCCCGGGTGGACTTTCCGCCACCGTCGAGGTGACTCAGCACAGTCGCACCCGCCCCGGAAACCGACAGCTCGATGACGCATCGCGCGCACACCAGGCTGACTATCGAGCCGGCTCCAGCGCCATGGTCGGCGGCCAGCAGACTCTGCAAGCGCTGGCGTCGGTTCTCGACCATAAGCCCTCCGCCTTGTGGGACGCGGCCAGCCTAGGCCCTCCCCGCCGCACGCGTTCCCGCGATAGCGGTGTGGGAACCCCGGTGTCGAAGGTTTCTCGTGGCAGACGGGGTAACCGACCTTTCGAATCGAACACTCTGGGCTAATCTGACTCGATCGGTCTTCGAATCATGTTTCTCGGGGAAGGTCGCACATGTCGCACGCGCGGGAACTCCTCGACGGCCAAGCCCCTGGGCGGGAGTCGAACCGCAGGCGGCTGATCACCGAGATCATGATCAAATCGGATCGGCAGTCCCGGATCGCGCGCCGAACCGGTTTGTCCCAGGCGACGGTGTCCGCCTCGATTCAGGAGCTGGCCGAGCTCGGGGTCGTGGAGACCGACAAGGCCGTCGACGGGCTGGGCAAGTCCCGCGGCGGACGGGTGCGACTGCGTCCGCTGTCCGGTGTGGCGGTTGGGATAGACCTCGGGTTCAACCACGTGTCGGTCATCGTGCGCCAGGTGGATCATCCGTTTGAGCGGGTGGCCTGGCGCCGCGGCGCGTCGGGGGCGAACACCGGGCTGCGGCGCCTGCTGCCCGAGGTGCGGGAGCTGATCAGGGAAGCCGTCGACGAGACCGGTCAGACGATGGCCGACATCGTCTCGGCCGGGGTGGCGGTGCCCCGCATGGTCGAGCCGCGCACGGGCAGGTTCACCACGCCGGTGCTGCCGCCGTGGGAGCTGGGCGACGATCCCGCGGCGGAGTTCACCGCGATGCTCGGTGTGCCGGTGGCGATGGACAACGACGCCAATCTCGGTGCGATGGCCGAACAGATCTACGGTGCGGACGAGCCGGTCGAGCACATCGTCTATGTGAAGGCGTCGACCGGGGTCGGCGTCGGGATCATGATCGGGTCGACGCTGTTGCGCGGTCAGCGCGGCATGGCGGGCGAACTCGGCCACCTCATGATGAACCCGGACGGTGAGATGTGCCTGTGCGGTGGCCGGGGTTGTCTCGACACCATCGTGGGCGCGGAGTCGCTCGTCGCCAAGATCAAGCAGGCGCAGCGGGGCACGTCGCGGCCGGTTCCGTCGGACCTCGGCGCGCTTATCCAGAGCGCCCACACCGGCGACGCGGTCTGTGTGCGCATCCTGAACGACGCGGGCCGGGTCCTCGGTCTCGCGCTGGCCCAGCTCTGCAACCTGATCAACCCGCGATGCGTGGTCATCGGTGGTCAGCTCGCCGAGGCCAGGCACCTGCTCATCGAGCCGTGCGGGCAAGAGTTGAGCAGGTTCGCGCTGCCGGGCACGGTCGGGCAAGCCGACTTCGAGTTGCGGATCAGTGCGCTGAGCCCGTTCGCCGAGGCCCAGGGTGCGCTGGTGCTCGGTCTGCGATCCAGGGCTTCGAAATGAACGATCATCCGGCCGCCACGGGGTCTTGTTCTTCGCATTGACCCACAGTGCGGCGTTCTGTTCGCTCAATCGGGTAAATTGATGTCGCCGATTTGTGTCGGCCTGTTCATTGTGCTGTCCAATCGCTTTCCCGGACCCGTCGGTCTGCGGAGTCCGGTCGATTGAATGGGATACCCTTCCGCTGCACGCGATCACGTTCACCGGTCCGCCCGGGTGGATGGCGCGGTCTCCTCGCACCTCCGACAGAAAGCGCGGTCCATGGGCATCTTCCGACGAGCAATCGTGCGCGCACAAGGCGAAGTCGATCCCGCGTCCGCCGAGGCGCCGAAAATGCCAGGCGAACATCGGTACGAACCACCGCTGGTCGTCGATCTCGGCCATGTCCGCCACGCCACCCTCGGCAGTTCGTCCAGCGGGAACTCGGACGCGAATTCCCAGTATTACTGGTAAAGGCCGTGATCACCGACGGTATCCACCCGCCTGGTTTCGTGGGTTCGTTCCCCTCCGACGCCGCGGCCGTACCCGAGATCCCGGACGTGGCGCGGATGTGGCCGGATCTCCCGCTGGTCCACGCGTGGGGCCGGTGGCGTCCAGGTGAGATGCACCGGGTCAAAATCCCTGGGGCGCGCCTGATCGTGGTCGGACAGTGCGGCGCGAGCCGGGCACGGATGAGCGCGGACCTCGCCGCGGCCGTGCGCGGAACTGCGGTGCACCCGATGGTGACCAGGTGGCCCGGTAGCTACCTCGCCGTCGTCATCACCCCGCACGCGGTTACCGCGTTTGTCGATCTCGCGGGCCAATATCCGCTGTACTACGGCGTTCGAGGCGACGACGTCGTGTTCGGCACGAGCCCGATCGATACCGCGGTCGCCGCGGGTGCCGGGCTCCGACCGGACGCATCGGCGATCGCCGCGTTGCTGTTCTGCTCATCGGTGCCCGCGCTCACCTTGGGACGCACACCACTGAGCGGACTGCACCGGCTTGAGGCGGGGGAGGCGATGCGGGTGGGTAGCACGGGCGAAATCACCCGCTGGGTTTACGAGGCCCCCGCGCCGCGCGATGACCGCGACGCGGCCGACGCGCTCCGGGAATCATTGGCGGCCGCGGTGGCGATGCGGATGGCCGGTGACGCGCACGTCAGTGCCGACTTCAGCGGAGGACTGGACTCGACGGCGATCGCGTTTCTCGCCGCTGGGCACCGGAGCGATCCCTTGCCCGCGTTCGTCTATCACCATCCGGACGCACCGGCGGGCGATATCGAGCACGCAACGCGCAACTCCCGGTTGAGTGAGCGAATCGACCTGCGGATGACCAGCGGAAACACGGAAACCTTGGCATACCAGGGTCTTGCCGGTGCCCCGCCCACCGGACTGCCCGATCACGCCGCCGCCGCGCAGGAGCGGACTCGGTTGCGGCTGCGGCACATCGCCGAGGCGGGGCACGGGATTCACCTCGGGGGTGAAGGCGCGGACGCACTCCTGGTCGCGCCGCCCGCCTACCTCGGCGACCTGGCGCGAGCGGGCCAGGTGCGCAGGCTGATCGCGCAGTGCCGCACCACCGCTCGGCCGCGCGACGAGTCCCCGGCGCGCGTGCTGGGGCACGCGATGCGCTTGTCCACGATGTCGATGGCCGATGCCTTGCGTGGCTTCGGGAATGCCTTGCGTCGAGGCGAAGCGCGGCATCCGACCTGGATCGATGCGATCTCATGGTGGCCAGGTCCCGGCCTGGAGTCGGCGTGGCTGACCACCGCCGCCCGCGCGACTCTGGTGCGGCTCGCGCACGACGCCGCGGGGACCGCGCGTGCCAGTCATGAGCCGGGGATCGCCGACTTCGTCGCGCGGCACGAAATGCGGGCGTCCGCGGCCACACAACAGCAACTCGGTGAGATGGCTCGCCCGTACGGCGTGTGGCCGCAGGCACCGTTTCTCGACAACGACGTGATCCGGGCCTGTACCTCGATTCCGGCGCATCGGCGCGCTGACGGGCGCACCGTCAAACCACTGCTGCGGGCCGCGCTGCGCGAGGTCGTTCCCTCGGCTGTGCTCGACCGGCCGACCAAGGGCAACTACCAGGGCGAGGAGTACCAGGGAGCGCGACTCGGTGCGGTGGCCATGCGCAAAAGGTTTGCCCAGAGCACGTTGGCCGACCTCGGGCTGATCGAGCCACGTGCGGTGATCCGGTCCTTCGATCGGGCGGTACTCGGTGTCGAGGCGCCGTTCCCCGCCCTCAACCGGTTGATCGCGTTCGATCTGTGGCTGGAGAGCCTCGGATGACGCGACGTTCAGCGTGGGCGGGTCGCCTGTGCGTGCCGGATTATCTGCACCTCGTCAACGGCCCTGGTGGCGCGATGACCGTGCTCAACCCGATGTCCGGGCAGTGGCACGCGTTGAACGTCACCGCGGGCGCGCTCTGGCGTGAACTGGGGCGCACCGGTGACCTCGACATCGCGATCAGTGCGCTGGAGGTGGGTTATCCCGAGTCGGTGCGGCAGGTCTTCCGCGCTGACGCCCGGCTTCTCGCGCTGGATCTCCGGCGCCGCGGCCTTGTCGTCAGGGGTGAGGTCGCCGCCGGTGAGCGGATGCCGGCTGATCGAGACCTGGGCACACCGACGCGGGCGCTGGACGGTGTGGACGCCGATTTCGGTTGGCGTACCGCACTTCTCGCCCACTTCGGACTGTTGATCGCGGTGTGCCTGTTGCGCCTGCCGTTCCGCTGGACGCTCCGTCTGGTCGACGTGGTGCTCCACCGGTGGTGCGCTCGGAGGTCCACCGCGGCCGAAGCGTCGGTCACGATGGCCGCGGTCACCGCGGCGGCGAATCGGTATCCGGGCCGCGCGGCCTGCCTCGAACGATCGCTGGGGGCCGTGGTCACGGCGGCGATCACCCGGCGGCGACTGACCTGGGTGCTCGGTGCCGCCGAGGATCCATGCCGCTTCCACGCGTGGGTGGAGGTCGGC
>JALZNB010000043.1 GCA_030857905.1 Actinomycetota bacterium | reverse complement strand
GATTACCACCGAGGACTGGCGAGGCGTACGGCACCCGCCCGCGCGCTGGCCGAGTCGATCGCCGAAGATCCTTATCGCAGGCCGTTCATCTGCCTGGGCGCGGGCTGAGTCACGGGCGGTGCGCCCGATATGGGCGTTAGGACCGTAGACAGCGGGTGGCGACCTACATAAGATCACGTGTCCTGTGTCCTGGATCACAACACTGTGGAGGCGGCGCGATGAGCGAGCACAAGACCCTGTGCGCGGCCTATCAGGCCACGGCGCGACGCGACGAGAGCGCCGTGGCGCTGCGCACCCCCGGCGACGCGGTGTCGATCACCTGGGCCCGGTACGCCGAGCGGGTGCGCCGACTGGCCGCCGGGCTCGCCGCGATCGGTGTCGGGCACGGCGACACCGTGGGCCTGATGCTCACCAACCGCCCCGAGTTCCACATCGCCGACTCGGCCGCGCTGCACCTCGGCGCCGTCCCGTTCTCGGTCTACAACAGCAGCGCGGCCGAGCAACTCGCCTACGTCTTCGCGAACGCCGAGAACAAGGTCGTCATCACCGAGGCCGTGTTCGTGCCCCGGCTGCGCGAATCCGGCGTCGAGCTGACAATCGTCTGCGTCGAGCCGGACATCGACGGCACCCTGTCGCTGTCCGACGTCGAGGCCGGGGGAGCCGCCGACTTCGACTTCGACGCGGCGTGGCGCGCGGTCACCCCGGAAGACCTCGCCACGATCATCTACACCTCCGGCACCACCGGGCCGCCCAAGGGCGTGGAACTGACCCACGCCAACGTGATGGCCGTATCGGACGCGGTCGACCACGCGTTCCAGGTCGGGCCTGGCGACCGCAACATCTCCTTCCTGCCCTCCGCGCACATCGCCGACCGCGTGGTGTGCCACTACTCGTCGATGCTGTTCGGCGTCCAGGTCACCTCGGTCGCCGACCCCAAAGAACTCGCGGGCGCGCTGCCCGACACCCGGCCGACGCTGCTGTTCGGCGTGCCGAGGGTGTGGCAGAAGTTCAAGCTGGCCATCGAGAGCGCGCTGGCCGCCGAGCCGAGCGGACCCAAGCGCAAGATCGCCGGGTGGGCGATCGATGTCGGCATGCGCAGGTCGAAGCTCGTTCTGGCGTCGGCGACCGTGCCCGCCGGGTTGGCGTTTCAGCACAAGCTCGCCGAGAAGTTGGTGCTGTCCAAGTTGCGCCACCGCCTCGGTCTCGACCAGACGAAGATCCCCGCCTCCGGTGCGGCGGCGGCACCGGTGGAGATCCTGGAGTTCTTCTGGGGCCTGGGAATCCCGGTCTACGAGATCTGGGGCATGTCCGAGACCGGCGGCCTCGGCACCGCCACCAGGCCGGGGCAGACCCGGCTCGGCACGGTCGGCTTGCCGGTCTTCGGCACCGAGATCACCCTCGCCGACGACGGTGAACTGCTGATCCGGGGCGCGTCGGTGATGCGCGGCTATCGCAACGACCCCGATCGCACGGCCGAGACGACCGACGCCGACGGCTGGGTGCACACCGGGGACATCGGCACCATCGATGCCGAGGGCTATGTGACCATCGTGGACCGGAAGAAGGAGCTGATCATCAACTCCTCCGGCAAGAACATGTCGCCGACCAACATCGAGAACGCGGTCAAGGCGTCGAGTTCACTGATCGGCCAGGTGGTCGCGCTCGGTGACGATCGCCCGTACGTCTCCGCGCTGATCGTGCTCGACCAGGACGCGGCCGTGGGCCTCGCCGCCAAGTACGGCGTCTCGAACCCGGAGGCGGTCGGCGGGCACGCCGAGGTGCGCGCGTTGGTCACCGAAGCCGTGCTCAGGGGTAACGGCAAACTGTCCAGAGTGGAGCAGATCAAGCGATTCCGCGTGGTGGCGGGCTTCTGGGAGCCGGGCGGGGACGAGCTGACCCCGACGCTCAAGCTGCGGCGCAAGCCGATCGCGGAGAAGTACGCGGCCGACATCGGCGACCTCTACGCCGACTCGCCGTCCGAGGAGACCGTCAGCCTCGCCTAGCCGGGAAGCGGGCCATGCCGAACAGCGTGGCCCCGCCCGCGAGCGTCGCCGCGGCCAGCCCGACCAGTGCGGCGACATCGGCGTACCAGGGGGCGGCGAACGGCGATGTGTCGGTGAACGACTCGATGCCGACGACCACGCCGAGCAGCGTGTACCCGGCGACGGCGAGCTGGATCACGCGCGAGCGCAACAGCTTCGTCCACCCGGTGAAGCCCAGCAGCCAGGCCATCGCGGGCAGCACGAGGACGGCGTGCGTCGCGACGGCGTGGATCGGCTCGAACACGCCCGCGTAGGCGAGTTGGGCATCACTGGTCCGCGCGGTGACGGTGCCGTGCACCATCACCGCCACGCTGACACCCAGTGCCGCCAAGCCGAACCCGATCGCCAGCCGCATGTCCGGTCGAAGGATCGATCCGGGGCGCAGCGCGGCGATGGTCAAGGCGAGGATGGAGATCAGGATGAGTGCCAGGGCGGTGCTGACGACACTGTCCAGAGTGGACCCATCACGCGCCGCTCGCAGCGAGACGACACCGACCGCGAGCGCACTGGCCGCGATGAGCGCACCGAGAACGGCCATCCTGACCCGGTCGTGGAGCCGGACCCACGTACTCACCCACACGACTGCGGCCAGGGTCAACCCGAACATCAGGCCAAAGACACCGGGCGTGCCCCACGACAGCGGATCTCCCCACGGACGGTCGCTCGCGAGGAAGACGCCCGACAGCGCCATGCCCCACAGGGTCAGCACCACCCCGATCGCGTAGCCCGCGCGTTCGATCGGCCTGCCGTGACGCCACACCTCGCGTACGGACAGGCGCACCACGCGCAGTTGGCCCACAGCCACCATGGTGCCTCACCTCCACTGGCCATGGTCGTCCTTTCTCGGCCTCTTGCACTCGATCCGACCGAGATCGGTGAATGGTGGGCGATGCCGAACCGGCACCCACCAGGTCTTCAGCGCGTCGGCAGGCGCGATTACCCACCATGGGTGGGTTGTCGTCGCGCGGATACTCGGCGACACTGCAAGTCCTGCTGATAATCGGAAACCGGTCTCCAATTCGGTGAATGCGCGGCCGGTCGCGAGGGCTTTGTGGAGGTACCCGGCGTGCGCAAGCTGCACTGGGCCAGTTGGGCTGTGCTCGGTCTCGCCGTCGCGGTCGCGGTGACCGGCATCGTGTTCGTCCTGCTGCGGCCGTCTGTGGGAAGTGCCCACCACCGGCAACAACAGCCGGTGTTGACCCTCGCCGCGCACAGCGATGGGCTCTCCGACGCCGAGAACGGCTACCGGTTCGTCCCGGTGGCCACACCGACCGAGCGCGGCGAGGCCATCAGGGTCGCGTTCCGGGTCATCGGGCCGTCCGGGCGCCCGGAGACGGAATTCCTGCTCAACCAGACCAAGCAGATGCACTTCTTCGTCGTCCGCGACGACATGCACGTCTACCAGCACGTGCACCCGGAACTGGTGGGCGACCTCTGGCAGACCACGATCAAGATCGCCGACGGCGGTGCCTACCGCATGTTCGCCGAATTCATCCCGCGCGACACCAACGACCCCACGCACCCGGTGGTACTCGGCGTCCCGTTCTCGGTGTCGGGTGAGACGACCCTCGCCGAGGTGCCGCCGCCGTCCGTGGAGGCGGCCGTCGAGGACGGGTTCACGGTCCTGCGCACGGAGGGGCTGACCGAGCCGCGGCCGAGGGAGACCACCCTGTTGCGGCTCTCGATCCGAAACCCGGACGGGACGCCGGTCAAGGCGCTGGACGAGCACCTCGGGGCGTACGGGCACATGACCGGGTTCAACGTCACGTTGCTGTCGGCGACGCACCTGCACCCCCGCGAGGCGCTGGGCACACCGATGATCAACGGCGAGTTGACTTTCCAGGCGATCTTCGCCGAACGCGGTGAGCACCGGTTGTTCCTTGAGTTCAACTCCGGAGGCAAGGTCCGGCAGGCGGCTTTCACCATCTTCGTCAACTGATCTGGATCTTTGACTCTGTCGAGTCCCTGCGCTGCTGACCTGCAGGGCTTACGTTGGGCGATGTCGAGCGAAAGGCTTCGTCATGCCCCGAATCATCGCGCTGCTGCTCCTGCTCACGCTTACCGCGTGCACTTCGGCCCTTTCGGGATCTCCGGCGAAGGCACCACAATCGACAAAGAATCGGCCGTCGACGACGAAATCAACGACGACCACCGCCCCGAGCGCGATCGACGGCACGAACCTCGACACCTGCCTCGACGGCACCTGCCAGGTTCTCGTCACCGCTCCCGCCGCGATTCCCCTCGATGGCCAGGACGGACTGACCACCTTCACCGTCCAGAAGATCGAGAACGACGTCGTGCACTACACAACCGTGTCCCCGAGGGGCCAGGGCTCCGGCACCCTCGTCTCGAACTGCGCGGTGGCCATCAGCCGTACCGGCAGCGGCTCGTACTGCGGTCCGCCCGGCTTGGCCCCGTCGACGATGAGTGGCCTGACAATCCGGCCGGTGATGATCGGTGACGATCACGCAGTGCTGGACCTCTCCCGCGCATCCTGACTATGCACTCCATGTATAGAGTGAGGGAGTACCGGTCGCGGTGTCGACGTCTGGGGGTTACCGGTGAAGAGACTTATCGTGTTCGCCGCGGTCATGGCGGCAGGCTGCTCGGTGGGTGATTCCGGGCCGCCGATCCCGGAACTCACCGAGCGCGGCACCACGATGACCACGGCCAAGCTGACCAGGCAGGACCTGACGAACAAGGTCAGTCTCGACGGCAAGGTCACGCTGAACCCGGTGTTCGGCCTGACCGCGCCGATCGACGGGCAGATGCGCTACGTCGAGGTGAAGCCGCAGGAGGGCACGTCGAGCAAGGTGACGCGCGCGGGCGCGGTGTGGGCGGCGGGAAAGCCGATCCACATCGAGGTCCCCGCGGGCTCCACCTTCGCGGGCCGTCTCGTCGACGACAAGGCCAAGGTCACCACGGGGATGCCCGTCGTGTCGGCCAAGTATGGCGGTTACGGCATTGTCGCCGAGATCGACAGCGCGCAGGCATACACGCTGTCCAACGGGCTGTCCGCCATCCGAGCGCAGATCAAGAGTGGTCCGGGCCCATTCGCCTGCTCGGTGCTGGGCACCATCGCCGCGCTGCCGCTCGGCACCATCCCCGCGCCCGCGCCGCGGCAGCCGAACCCGGACGACCCGTCGTCGGCGCCCACTGCAGCGCCCGAGCCGGTGGACAAGGGCCAAGAGCCGCAGCGGACACCGTCGGAGTCCACCGGTATGCGCCTGGTCTGCACCGCGCCCGCAGGCGTCAACCTCATCAACGGTGCCGCCGCGACCCTCGAAGTCGTCACCGAGCAGGCCACACAGGTTCTGGTCGCGCCGGTCGAGGCTGTCGCGGGCAAGCAGGGTCAGGGCAAAGTCGACGTCCTGGGGCCGGACGGCGTTCGTCAGACCAAGGACGTCGTCCTCGGGTTGACCGACGGCAAGGTCGTGCAGATCAAGTCAGGGCTCACCGGCGACGAGACACTCGCCGTGCCCGGCCCCAATCTGCCACCCGCCGCGGACCGACAAGACGGCAAGACGGGCGGCTGACCGATGACGCCACCCAACCCGACTTCGCCCCGGTCGGGGCAGTCGGCGACCCCACCGCCGCACCCGGGCGTGAACGCACGATCGAACCCGATGTCCTTCGTGCCTGCCGCGAGCGACGGTCGGCCGCCGCCGGATCTGCCGATCGGTGCCACCCAACCGATTCCGCCGGTCACCCTCAAGGTCTCCGGCGACCTGGCGGGAGCCGCGCCGCTGATCCAGCTCTCCGCCCTCACCAAAACCCTGAAGGGCCAAGGGGAACCGAGGTCGATCCTGTCCGGTGTGGACCTCACCCTGCACAGTGGGGAAAGTGTCGCCATCCTCGGCCGTTCCGGCTCCGGCAAGAGCACCCTGCTCAGCCTCATCGGCTTGTTCGACCGCCCGGACGGCGGCGCCTACCTGTTGAACGGCCAGGACATCGCCCAGATCTCCGAGCGTCGAGCGGCCCGGCTGCGCAGTGCGGACTTCGGGTTCGTCTTCCAGCGGTTCTTCCTGCTCAAGCACCTCACCGCCGCGCAGAACGTGTCGATGGCGCTGGTCAACGGGCAAGGTTGGCTGCCGCGGCGCAAGCGACGGGAGAAGGTGATGGCCGCGCTGGACGCGGTCGACATGGCGCGATTCGCCAAACAGAAACCGCCCCGGCTCTCCGGCGGCGAGCAGCAGCGCGTCGCCATCGCCAGGGCGCTGGTGCGCGAGCCGAAGATCCTGCTCGCCGACGAGCCGACCGGCGCGCTCGACACCGAGACCGGCGCGCTGGTCATCGACGCGCTGCACTCGGCGACCGACCGGGGGTGCGGGCTGATCCTGGTCACCCACGACCACGCGCACGCCAACCGGATGCGGCGGGTGGTGCGGCTCACCGACGGCACGCTGGTGCCCGAGCGGCAGGGGGTGTTCCGCTGATGGCGCTCTCCGGCAGGTTCCGTTCCGCGCTCGTCATCGGCGGCCAGGGCATCCGTGCCCGCAAGCTGCGCACTTTCCTGTCCATGACCAGTCTCTTCCTCGGCGTGCTCGCCGTGGTCACCGTGCAGGCGAGTTCCGAGATCGCCAGCCGCGCGCTGCTCTCGGACATCGAACTCAACCAGGGCAAGGACGGCTCGATGCGGGCATACCTGCCCGCACACGAGAAGACGATCCCGGTGATCAGCGAGGCGTTGCGCGGCCAGTCGGAGATGGTCGGCGCGCTAAGCATGACGGCCACCCTCGGCGAACCGAATGTCGCCTCGATCAATCCCGGCGCGATGCCGTTCGAGTACGCCGGACAGCGCGGCGGCCCTCCGTCCGACATGGTGTGCGACTCGCGGGGCTGCTTCCCGCGCCCCAAGGACGACACGCCACCCGCGCCGGGGCAGGCGGTCGACCTCCAGGTGGTCGGTCTCACCGGCGACATCCGACCGTTTCGGCCGCTACAGCCGGAATCGGGCCAGTGGCTCGACTTTCGGGGAGAGCCGTCGCTGTCTCCCGGGCTCGTCGTGAACCGCGAGGCCGCCAAGGGCCTCACGCAATACCGGGTACCCGCAGAGTTGCGCATCGAAGGCGCGGCCACGAACTCCACGCCGCGCATCATCGGCGTCGTCCACGACGGCGGCTCGCAACCGACGGCCTACGCGCGCGCCGATGAGATCATGAACTGGGCACCCAATCCCGCCGCGGGAGACAACGGCGCGGGCCCCGGCACGCAGCTTCTGTTCTGGCCGTCGGCGACCGACCTTGAACAGTCGATCAAGGCCCGGCTCGTCGCGGAGGGCATGCCGGGAGATCAGTGGTTCAGCCAGGTCGTCGACGCGAAGAAGCAGATCAACGAGCAACTCACGCTGATGCGGCTGATCTTCCTCGGGATGGCAGCGCTGGTCCTGCTGATCGGTGTCGCGGGCATCCTCAACGTCGGTCTGGCCACGGTCGGCGAACGCGTCGAGGAATTCGCGCTGCGCCGGGCGGTCGGCACCCCGCGCATGTTGTTGGCGGGCATCGTGCTCGCCGAGACGCTGATCATCGGGTTGCTCACCGCCGGAGCCGCGGTCGGGGTGGGTGTCGTCGGCCTCGAACTGGCGGGCCAGGTCCTCGGCAGTCGGGAACCGATGCTGCGCGAGGTGGCCTTCCCGTGGCAGGCGGGCGTCGCCGGGGTCATCGCGGGCGTGGTCGCCGGAGTTCTCGGCGGCCTCTTCCCAGCGATCCGCGCCGCGCGAATCCCCATCGCCACGGTGATGCGCGCCTAGTGACCGGTCTTGTGGTTGTCGGCGTTGGGAATCTCGTCGGTCGTGTGGCCGGAAGGAGGGGGCCGGCCACACGCCCTTGTCGACCACAAGATCCGTCGGACACACCCTAAGCGGGTGTCCAGTCGGTGTTGGCGCCACAGATGATCAGGCAGGGCAGCTCGCCGGGGACCCGACCCGCGAGCCAGGCCGCGAACGGGACCGCGGCCGCCGGTTCCGCCGCGATGCGGAACTCCTCCCACAAACGGTCGCGCGCGGCCAGCAATTCGGTGTCGCTCACCAGAACGGACCGCGCCCCCGCCTCGCGCATGATCGAGAATGGCAGTTCACCGGCCCGGCGGGCGCCCAACGCCGACGAGGCCACCGAATCGGTGGCGGAGTCCACCGGCTCACCCGCGTTCAACGCATCGTGCATCGCCTGGCAGTTCTCGGGTTCCACCGCCACGACCGGGCGCCCGCCAGCGCCGAGCACTGTCCCGGCGGCGAGCCCACCGCCGCCTACCGCGACGACGACGGAGTCCGCGTCGGGTGCGTCCACGACGGCCTCCGCCGCGCACGTCCCCTGCCCGGCGATCACCAGAGGATTGTCGTAGGCGGGCAGGTAGAACGCGCCCGACTCTTCGGCCTCGGCCACCGCTGCGGCGACGGCTTCGGCATACACAGTCCCGTGTCGGACGAGTTTCGCCCCCGCCTGCTCGATTCGTCGTGCCTTCGCCGACGGCGCGCTCTCCGGTACGAACACCGTCGCGGGCACCCTCAGTACGCGGGCGGCGGTCGCCACGGCGAGCCCGTGGTTGCCGCCGGACGCGGTCACCACGTGCGCGGGCCGCTCACCGCCGAGCAGCGCGTTGAGCGCACCGCGGAACTTGAACGAACCGGTGCGTTGCAGGTGCTCCAGTTTGAGCACGATCGGTCGTCCGTCCACTTCAGTCCGCAACACCGGCGTACGCCGCGCGTGGGGCGCGATCCGGGCGGCCGCGGCCGCTACATCGAGGTCGTCCACCCCCGCCATGCTAATGCGACCGGTGGGGTCGGTACCGGTCATCAAGCCGCTGACTCACCGAGCCCCGCCTGTCCCATCCAAACCGGTGCGGCCGATCACGGGCTGGTGTGCGAGGTCCGTGCCCGATCCATCACACTGCCACGGTGACCAACGCACCCTGGCCGCCCGGCGCCGCCACCGGAATCGGCTCGCTGCCCGGCGACGACCCGACCGAGGCCGCCACCGTCGTGCTCGGTGAACTGCCCGACTTCCCGCACCTGGCCGAGATGCCCGCTCGTGGTCTCGGCGCCGACCTGGTCGGCCGCACCGCGGCCCTGCTGGTCGACATCGCGGTGGAGTTCGTGCCGTCCGGCTACCGGGTCACCGCGCGCCCGGGGTTGGACCACCGACGCGGCGTCGACCTGCTGCGCCGCGACATCGACGCCATCGAGGAGGCCGTCGAGCGGGCCGGTGTCGCGCCCTCGGTGGTCAAGGTCCAACTCGCGGGGCCGTGGACGTTCACCTCCGAGGTCGAGCTGCCGCGCGGCCACCGGGTGCTCACCGACCAGGGCGCGCTGCGCGAGTTCACCGAGTCGCTCTCCGAAGGGCTCAGTCGGCATGTCGCCGAGGTGCGGCGACGGACCGGCGCGGAAGTGGTCGTTCAGTTCGACGAGCCCAGCCTGCCGTCCGTGCTCGCGGGCGCTGTACCGACGCCGTCCGGCTACGGCACCGTCCCCGCCGTGCACGCCCCCGCCGCGCGGGACACGTTGGCCGCCATGATCGATGCGGCCAAGGCGGCGACCGGGCAGCCGGTGATCGTGCACTGCTGCGCGAACCGCCCGCCTATCGCGTTGCTGCGCGACGCGGGCGCGGGCGCGCTCTCGGTGGACGCGACCCTGCTCGCGGGTGTCCCGGCGACGCTGCTGGACGAGATCGGCGAGACCTGGGACGCGGGCGTCGTCCTCTTCCTCGGCGTCGTCCCCAGTACGGCTCCGGCGCGGCCGCTGTCGCTCAAGGACACGGCCGCGCCCGCGTTCGCCCTGGTCGACCGCCTCGGCTTCGCCCGCTCGATCCTGGCCGAGCGCGCGGTGGTCACGCCGACGTGCGGGTTGGCCGGTGCCTCGACCCGGTGGGCGAGGGACGCGATGGCGTTGGCCCGCGATGTCGGCAAGGCGTTCGTGGAGCCACCCCAGTCCTGGTGACGAGGGTTCAGCGCAGCGTTTCGACGCCCGGCGGCAGGCTGTCCGTGGCCGCCAGGCTGTCGATGTGGTCCAGGAGTGTCGATTGGAACGCCCGCGCGGCGGCGGTGGGTGGCGCGTCCGTGCGGTGGGCGATGGCGATCGTTCGCCGGATGCTCGGCGTGGTGAGTGGTGTGGCCCGCAGCTTCGGTCGACCGGGCAGCACCAGACTCGGGACGATCGCGATGCCGAGACCGACCTCCACGAACCGCAGTACCGCGTCCATCTCCCCGCCCTCCACCGCGAGCCTCGGTTCGAACCCGGCCTCCCGACACGCCTGCAACGTGGTCTCGCGCAGGTCGTAGCCCTGGCGGAACATCACCATCCGCCGATCCCGCAACGCGTCCAGTCGCACACTGTCGCGAGTCGACGGTGGCGGGCCGTCGGCCGCGGACGCCACCATGAGCTGCTCGCGCAGCACCGGTGTCGCCGTCAACGCCGGATCGGTGCCCTGGGGCGGCGCGATCACCAGCGCCAGATCGAGTTCGCCGCCGAGCAACTGGGTCGTGAGATCGCGGGAACCACCTTCTTCGACAAGCAGTTGGACGCCGGGGTAGCTGTCGTGGAACCGTCGGAGGGCGTCGGCGAGCACGCCGACGCAAACACTCGGCGTGGCGCCGAGACGGACCCGACCCCGACGTAGGCCGACCAGTTCGGCGATTTCCAGTCGCGCGGTGTCCACATCGGACAGAATGCGCTTCGCCACGGGCAGCAGTGCCTCACCAGCCGGGGTCAGTGTGACGTTGCCTCGCTGGCGGGTGAACAGGTCCGCGCCCAGCTCGGCTTCCAGACCTTGGATCTGCTTGCTCAGTGAGGGTTGCGCCACATGGGCCCGCTGCGCGGCCCTGGTGAAGTGGCGCGTCTCGGCCACGGCCAGGAAATACACGAGCTGTTGCAGCGTCATAGTCGCAGACTATCGTTCTAAGCGTATTCATGTATTGGACGTCTTGTCGTGGCCGCGCCTAGCGTGACGATATGACCGTCACCGCCATGGGTAAACCACAAGTGCCCCAACGGATTCGGCACGGGCTATGGTCGTCGACGGTTGGCAAGAAGGCCGTGATGGCTGTTACCGGGGCAGTCCTGCTGCTGTACGTCCTTGCCCACATGGCGGGCAACCTGAAGGTCTTCTTCGGAGCCGCGGCCATCGACGGCTACGGCCACTTCCTGCGCGAACTGCTCGCGCCGGTTCTCGGCTACGGCGGACTGGTCTGGGTCATCCGAGTCGTGCTGCTCCTGGCGGTCGTCCTGCACATGACCGCCGCGATTCAACTCGCCCGACGGGCCAGGGCGGCGCGGCCGATCGGTTACGCGCACCGGCCCAGGGTGCAGGGGAGCTACGCGGCACGCACGATGCGGTGGGGTGGGCTGATCATCGCCCTGTTCGTCGTCTACCACATCCTCGACCTGACGACGGGAACGCTGAACCCGCACGGTGTCGCGGGCGAGATCCACAACAACATCACCGCCGACTTCCGGCACTGGTACATCGTCCTGGCCTACACGCTTCCCGTTGTCGCTCTCGGGTTTCACCTCCGCCACGGGGTGTGGAGCGCGCTGCGCAGCCTCGGCATCGCCTCGGCCCGCCGTGCCGCCGCCGTCCGGCTCGTCGCACTCGGCGTGGCGGTCCTGGTGACCGTCGGTTTCCTGTCCGTTCCGTTCGCCGTCCTTCTCGGATTCGTGAGGTGACCGTGCACTACACCGAAGGCGACCCGATCGCCGACACCCGAGCGCCGGACGGCCCGCTGGAGACCAGGTGGGAGCGTCGCAGGTTCGCCGCGCGCCTGGTGAATCCGGCCAATCGCCGCAAGTTGACCGTCGCCGTCGTCGGTACGGGACTCGCGGGTGGTTCGGCAGCGGCGACCCTCGCCGAACTGGGATACAACGTCCTTTCCTTCTGCTACCAGGACAGTCCGCGTCGCGCCCACAGCATCGCCGCCCAGGGCGGGATCAACGCGGCGAAGAACTACGCGGGCGACGGTGACAGCGTCCACCGGCTTTTCCACGACACGGTCAAAGGCGGGGACTTCCGTTCCCGCGAGTCGAATGTGCGCAGACTCGCCGAGGTGAGTACCCAGATCATCGACCACTGCGTCGCGCAGGGCGTGCCGTTCGCCCGCGAGTACGGCGGGCTGCTCGACACCCGTTCGTTCGGCGGCGCGCAGGTCTCACGCACCTTCTATGCCAGGGGGCAGACCGGTCAGCAGCTCCTCCTTGGCGCGTACCAAGCGCTTTCCCGACAGATACGCGCGGGTCGGGTCCAGATGCACCCTCGGACCGAGATGCTCGACCTCGTTGTCGCCGACGGCCACGCGCGGGGTGTCGTGGTCCGTGACCTCGTCTCCGGGGAGGTCACCACGCACCTCGCCGATGTCGTCGTGTTGGCGACCGGTGGCTACGGCAATGTCTTCCACCTGTCGACCAACGCGAAGGGCTGCAACGCGACCGCGATCTGGCGGGCGCACCGGAGGGGCGCGCTGTTCGCCAATCCGTGCTTCACCCAGATCCATCCCACGTGCGTTCCGGTCAGCGGCGACCATCAGTCGAAGCTGACCCTGATGAGCGAGTCACTGCGCAATGACGGTCGGGTCTGGGTTCCCGAGCGCGCGGGCGACGACCGGCTCGCGTCCGCGATCCCGGAGGACGAGCGCGACTATTTCCTGGAACGCCGCTATCCGAGCTTCGGCAACCTGGTGCCACGCGACATCGCCTCCCGCGCGGTGAAGGCGATCTGCGACGAGGGACGCGGTGTCGGTCCCGGCGGACTGGGCGTGTATCTCGACTTCGCTGATGCCATCGACAGACTGGGCGTGGACGTCGTCGCCGCCCGCTACGGAAATCTCTTCGACATGTACCGGCAGATCACCGCCGAGGACCCCTACGAGGTACCGATGCGGATCTATCCGGCTGTGCACTACACGATGGGCGGGTTGTGGGTCGACTACGACCTGCGCAGCACGATTCCCGGCCTGTTCGTCATCGGTGAGGCCAATTTCTCCGACCACGGCGCCAACCGACTCGGCGCGAGCGCCCTCATGCAGGGCTTGGCCGACGGGTACTTCGTGCTGCCCGCGGTGATCGGTGATTACCTCGCCGACGGTCCATTCACGACGGTCGACGCCAACGTGGTCGCCGAAGCTGAAGCCGGTGTGCGTGACCGGGTTGCCGCGCTGCTCGCCGTCGACGGACACCGGAGCCCGGAGTCGTTCCACCGCGAGCTCGGCCGTCTCATGTGGGAGCACTGCGGTATGGAACGCAGTGCCGAAGGGCTGCGCGAGGCACTGGAGCGCATCCCGCGACTGCGGGCCGAGTTCTGGCGCGAGGTCAAGGTGAGCGGCACCGGCGAGAGCTTCAACCAGGCACTCGAACACGCTGGCCGGGTCGCCGACTTCTTCGAACTGGCCGAGCTGATGTGCCTGGACGCCCTGCACCGGACCGAGTCCTGCGGCGGCCACTTCCGCGCCGAGAGCCGGACCCCCGGCGGCGACGCCGTCCGCGACGACGAGAACTTCGCTTACGCCGCCGCCTGGGAGTTCACCGGGGGCGAGCCTGTGCTGCACAGGGAAGCGTTGACCTTCGATGCCGTTCGCCCGAGCGTGAGGAGCTACACGTGAGGTACACCCTGCGGATCTGGCGCCAGAGCGGCCCGACGGACCGGGGCGGCCTGCGCGAGTACCAGGTGGACGGTGTCAGCGAGGACATGTCGTTCCTGGAGATGCTCGACGTGCTCAACGAGCGGCTGCTGCTCGCGGGCGACGACCCGGTCGCCTTCGACCACGACTGCCGCGAAGGCATCTGCGGCATGTGCGGTCTGATGATCAACGGCATCGCGCATGGACCGTTGAAGGCGACCACGACCTGTCAGCTGCACATGCGCCATTTCGACCCCGCCGTCCCGATCGTCGTCGAACCCTGGCGCGCGCGGCCGTTTCCCGTGGTGCGCGATCTCGTGGTGGACCGTTCCGCGCTGGACCGCGTCATCGAGGCGGGCGGCTACATCAGCGTCCTAACGGGATCGGCGCCCGACGCGCACGCCGTCCCGGTGGCGAAGGTCGACGCCGAGACCGCGTTCGAGGCGGCGGCGTGCATCGGTTGTGGCGCGTGCGTGGCCGCGTGTCCGAACGGGTCGTCCATGCTGTTCACGGCCGCGAAGGTGACGCACCTGGGCGTGCTGCCCCAGGGACAGCCGGAACGGGGCACGCGGGCGGTGGCCATGCTCGCCGAGCAGGACGAACTCGGCTTCGGCGGGTGCACGCAGGCCGGGGAGTGCACGGCGGTGTGTCCGAAGGGGATTCCACTGGAGAGCATCGCCGCGCTCAACCGGGACGTGTTGTCCAGCTTGCGCTGACTCGAACTTGTCGGTCCCCCGGCGTAGCGTGAATTTGGCTACTTTCCGGAGGTGTTGTCATGCGGCTGATCGCCATCGGCACGCGCAAGGGCCTGTTCCTGGCCACCGATTCCGACTCGGGCTGGGAGGTGACCGGCCCACACCACGCGATGACGGACGTCTACGCCGTGGCCATCGATACCCGCGGAGCCAAACCCCGGTTGTTGGCGGGTGTCATGTCCGAACACTGGGGAGGCAGTGTCACGGTCAGCGACGACCTCGGCGCCACCTGGACCGAGCCCGACCACGCACCGGTCGCGTTCCCCGCCGACACGGACACCGCCCTGCAACGGGTGTGGCAGTTGGCGCCGGGCCCCGCGGCCGAGCCGGACGTCGTCTACGCGGGCGTCGAGCCGTCGGCGTTGTTCCGTTCCACCGACGGTGGACACACCTTCGAGCTGGTCAGAGGCTTGTGGGAGCATCCGCACCGGGAACGCTGGACGCCGGGGTTTGGCGGCATGGCCGTGCATTCGGTCGTCCCCCACCCGACCGACCCGAACCACGTCACCGTCGCCATGTCCACCGGTGGGGTGTACCGCACCACTGACGGCGGTAAGACGTTCTCCCCACACAACAACGGCATCCGCGCCGACTTCTATCCAGATCCTTACCCCGAGTTCGGCCAATGCGTCCACAAGATCGCCCAGCATCCGGCCATGCCGGACCGCTTCTATGCCCAGAACCACGGTGGCGTGTATCGCAGTGACGACGGCGGAAACACCTGGAAGTCCATTGCGGACGGCCTGCCGGAGGATTTCGGCTTCCCGATCGTGGTTCACCCGGACCGGCCCGACACGGTGTACACGTTCCCGCTGACCGCTGACGCCATGCGCTTCCCGCCGGAAGGCCGTTGCCGCGTCTACCGCAGCGACGACGCGGGCGAGACTTGGACCGCTCTCACGAAGGGGCTCCCGACCTCGGGCTTCTGGAGCGCTGTCATGCGTGACGCCATGTGCGCCGCCGACGCGGGTATCTTCTTCGGTTCCCGTTCGGGCGAGGTCTACGGGAGTGTCGATGACGGTGACTCCTGGACTCAGGTCGTCGCCCACCTGCCGGACGTCCTCTCGATCCGGGCGGCGGTGATCTGAGTGGCGGTCACGGTCCTGCTTCCGGGTGTGTTGCGACCCAAGGCCGACGACCAGGCCACAGTGGAGCTCGAACTCCCGGACCCGCCAACGCTGACCGCTGTCCTGGACGCGTTGGTGGATCTCCATCCGGCCTTGCGTGCCCGTCTGCGGGACGAGAAGGGAGCACTCCGCCGGTATGTGAACTTCTACGTCGACGGCGAGGAATGCCGCTACCTCGGCGGTGCGGACGCCCCGGTCACGGCGAGCACGGAGATCCAGATCATCCCGTCGGTCGCGGGAGGTGCGTGACACCGGTCGGGAACAATGGCGCCCATGAACCACCCCGTCGACCCGGCCGGCAGAGCCGACCGCTTCTGGGATGACTGGCACGCGCTGCTCCCCGAGATCGCCGCCGCGCTGGGCGACGGCGAACCGCACCGCGTCGAGAACCAGCTCTGCGACCTGGTGGCGGCGCTGCACCCGGATCTCCAGTTCTCGATGGACCGGGGCATCCGCGCCATCTACGCCCTCGTCGTGTCCGGCCAGGAAGATCCGGCCCTGCGCCCGTACACCGACGCGTGGAAGTCGGCGGCCCCGCCGGACTCCGCGATCTGGGAGTTCCACGACTCGGTGCCGCCCGTGCCGGACCCCACGGAGGTCACCGTCAACGTCGGCGGGCATCGCGTGCCGCTCGCCGACATGCGGGTGTTCGCCCAGGTCGATGGGGACGTCGTCGACGTCGCCGTCCACCACCCGGTCTTCAAGGACGTGGACGAGCCCACCAAGACGGCCCTCACCTTCCTCCCGCTCGACGCCACCCTCGGTGAACGCGTGGCGGGAGAGCGACTGCGGCGAGTCGAGACCGCGGACGTGGAACCGGAGGGAAGCATCGACCTGCTGGCCTTCCGCGACTTGGTCCACAAGCTCGTGGATTGACTGTCATCCGCCTCGGTGAGTGCGCCCGCGACTGTCGGTGGTCCTGGTTACGCTGCACTCGTGACCAGTGTTGACCAGGACTTCCCCGACGATCGCCCGGAACCGGCCGAGGGCATCGAAGACGTGCCCGCCGACGTTCGCGAGCGGCACGGCGCGCTGGCCGAGGACCTGCTCGGCCACCAGTTCCGCTACTACGTGCTCGACGCGCCCACCGTCTCCGACGGCGAGTTCGACGAGTCGCTGCGCGAACTGCAGGCGATCGAGGAAGCGCATCCGTCGCTGGTCACACCCGAGTCGCCTACGCAGCGGGTGGGCGGCACGTTCTCCACGGAGTTCGCGGCCTACGACCACCTGGAGCGGATGCTCAGCCTCGACAACGCCTTCGACACGGACGAGCTGGGTTCCTGGGTCGACCGGGTGCGCAAGGAGGTCGGCGCGGACGCGCACTACCTGTGCGAGCTGAAGATCGACGGCCTGGCGATCAACCTGCTCTACCGCGACGGCAAGCTCGCCCGCGCGCTGACCAGGGGCGACGGCCGCACCGGCGAGGACGTCACGCTGAACGTCCGCACCATGCGCGATGTCCCCGAGCGGCTCACCGGCACCGACGAGTTCCCGGTGCCCGCCCTGGTGGAGGTCCGCGGCGAGGTCTATCTGTCCGTCAAGGACTTCGCCGACCTCAACGCGCGGCTGGTCGAAGCGGGCAAACCACCGTTCGCCAATCCGCGTAACACCGCCGCCGGGTCGCTGCGACAGAAAGACCCCAAGGTCACCGCGAGCCGCGCGCTTCGCCTGATCTGTCATGGCCTCGGCAAGCGCGACGGCTTCGAACCCAGGACACAGTCGGAGGCCTACCAGGCGTTGGCCGCGTGGGGCCTGCCGGTCTCCACCCACACCAAGGTCCTCGACGCGCCGGAGCAACTGGCCGAGCACATCGCCTATTGGGGTGAACATCGTCATGCGGCCGACCACGAGATCGATGGTGTCGTGGTCAAGGTCGACGAGGTGGTCCAGCAGCGCAGGCTGGGTACCACTTCTCGGGCTCCCCGGTGGGCGATCGCGTTCAAGTATCCGCCGGAGGAGGCGACGACCACGCTGCTCAACATCGAGGTCAACGTCGGGCGGACCGGTCGGGTCACCCCGTTCGCGGTGATGGAGCCGGTGAAGGTCGCGGGGTCCACTGTGGCCATGGCGACTCTGCACAATGCCGCGGAGGTCAAGCGCAAGGGCGTTCTCATCGGTGACCGTGTCGTCATCCGCAAGGCTGGTGACGTCATTCCCGAGGTGCTCGGTCCGGTGATCGATGCCCGCCCGGCCGACGCCCGGGAGTTCGAGATGCCGGACGCGTGCCCGGAGTGCGGCACGACCCTGCGGCACGAGAAGGAGGGCGACGCCGACATTCGCTGTCCGAACGCCCGGACGTGTCCCGCGCAGTTGCGCGAGCGGGTGTTCCACCTCGCGGGCCGGGGTGGTTTCGACATCGAGGTGCTCGGCTACGAAGCCGCAGCCGCCCTGTTGTCCTCGGGCGTCCTCGCCGACGAGGGTGACGTCTTCTCGTTGGACGAGGAGATGCTCGGTCAGGTCGAACTCTTCCGCACCAAGGCGGGTGAGCTGTCGGCGAACGGTCGCAAGCTGGTCGGCAACCTGGCCTCGGCGAAGGACCGTCCACTGTGGCGAGTCCTGGTCGGACTGTCCATCCGCCACGTCGGTCCGACGGCGGCGCAGGCGCTGGCTCGTGAGTTCGGCTCGATCGATGCCATCGCCGAAGCCACCGAGGAGGTCCTTGCCGACGCCGAGGGGGTCGGTCCGACCATCGCCGCCTCGGTTCGCGACTGGTTCGAGGTCGACTGGCACCGCGACGTCGTCGAGAAGTGGCGTGCGGCGGGTGTCCGAATGGCCGAGGAGCGCGACGAGTCGACCCCTCGCACCCTGGAGGGCTTGTCCATCGTCGTCACCGGCAGCCTGGCCTCCTATTCCCGGGACGAGGCCAAGGAGGCCATCACCAGTCGAGGTGGCAAGGCATCCGGTTCGGTATCGAAAAAGACGGCCTTCGTGGTGGTGGGCGACGCTCCCGGCACGAAATACGACAAAGCCGTTCAACTCAAAGTCCCGATCCTGGACGACCCGGGTTTCCGGGTTCTCCTGGAAAACGGTCCTGAGGCCGCCACCGAGATAGCGGTCATCGGTGATCCGACCGCCGGTACGGTTCTCGATACCGCCCTCGATTCCGAAGCCACCGCGGAGTCGAGCGCGACGGAGTGATCCGCTGGGGAGTCGTACCGACGCGGACGAGTTCGCACTCGCCGAAATGTCGTCGGTGCCCATGCTCGCCGCGGCGAACGGGTTGGTCACGCGTGGCCGCACGGTCATGGGCGCGGTTCTCGCCGTCCCCACGGTGGTCCGCGGCAGGACCGGGTGTGTGTGGACCTGTCCGCAGGGGTCAACCGGTGTGACTTCGCTCGCGGACATCTCGACTCATCTCGCCCCAGTGGCGGTCACCGTCCTTATTCGGGTCCTATACCCGGTAAGTCGCGCGCCGAGGAGCATCACTTTCGGCGCAATTCCCGTCCGGTCTCATCACTGTGCGCATTGAACGCCGGTCACGGTTAGACCATTCGAGTCTGGTGCACTCGGGAAGGGTTCGACCCTAGGCAACCGCTTATCTCCGAGGTTGAGTGACGAGTCCGCACTACGACATTTGGGGGATGCGATGGCCGGTGATCGTCGTGTTATCTGAAATGAACACTGCGTCGACAGAAAGGCACTGCAACGGGGTGTGAACCGGGCTCAAGATCATGGGGATGTCGACGGGGACCGGGGTGGGCGGTTTCCGCTTCGGCGTGTTTCGGGCCCGGGCGCAATACCGTGGTGCGGCGCGCGATAGGGATGGATTCGATGGCCGGCGACATGGGACGGACGGAAAATGCGTGACATTCGGGTGGCGATCGTGTCCTCCGGTGCCCCACCGGAAGACGACCTTGTCGCCAATCTCGCCGCTCGTGAGGGGCTGCGGGTCGTGTCGCACGCGACCGACGTGGCGGGCTCCGGGGCCAGACTCGTCGAGCTGCGACGCAGCAAACGTGACGTGCTGGTGATCCAGATGCCCCAACTCGACGTCAACGACCCCGTGCTGCACGCGATGGTCGGTACCGACACCCGGGTCGTGCTGGTGGCCGAACGGATCGGTGAGGATCAGGTCTACGCCGCCGCCCGGATCGGCGTCCGGGGTTTCGCCTTCCGGGACGCCGGAGGGCACGCGGTGGTGCAGGCGATTGTGGAGACCCACCGCACCGGCGGCTGGTTGCCACCGACCCTGGGGGGTGGGCTGGTGCGTTTCCTGGCCCGATTATCCAGTTCGGACCCGCAGCTGACCACCAGCGAGCTGCACATTCTTGAGCAGTTGTGCGATGGTGCGCGCAACTCCGACATCGCTCGCACCATGTGCTGCACAGTGGACAATGTCAAGTGGCACCTGAAGAACGTCTATCGCAAGTTGCAGGTCCGCAATCGGGCCGAGGCCGCCGCGCACGCGGTACGTACCGGCATCGTCGACATCGATCGGACCTGACCCGCACCTCCGCTCGATTCCTGTGTGGCCTTCGGCGATGCGCCGGACCACCCCGTGCGTCCCAGCGCGCCCGGTGCGAGGAACCCGCCGATCCCGGTCGGGGCCCGCCCGCGGGAGCGCGGGTCACTCCCGGACACGACCCTTGCGTTGGATGGCGCAGGTGATCCGCGCCGTGCACACCCGCGTGCCGTTCTCGTCGTTGATCACCACCTCGTAGGTGGCACTCTCCCGGCCGAGCATCAGCGGAGTGGCGATCCCGGTGACCACGCCGTCCCGCACGGGGCGGTGGTGCGTGGCGTTGATGTCCACGCCCAGCGCGAGTCTGCCCTCCCCGGCGTGCAGCGCGGCACCGATCGAGCCGAGGGTCTCCGCCAGTGCCGCCGACGCGCCGCCGTGCAGCATTCCCTGGAGCTGCCCGTTGCCCTCCACGGGCATGGTGGCCACTACCCGCTCGGCCGTCGCGGTGAGGAAGCGGATGCCCAGGCGCCCGGCGAGGGTGTGCGCGCCCGCATCGTTGACCCAGTCCGCCGCGTCGGTCTGCTCAGGACTCGCCATCGCGGCGGAACCACCCTTCGCGGTCATGCCGGGCCCTGCGGCAGCGTGGTAGCGGTGGTGGACGCCGTGCGCTGGGGCAGATAGGCCGCCAGGTCGGCGTACTTCTCGCGCAAACTGCGCTTGAGGATCTTGCCGGTGGCGCCGAGGGGGATGTCCTCATCGGAGCGCGCGATCTCGAGTACCGCGAGGTCGGGTTGTCCCGCCTCGCGCAGCACCTTGTTGATCCGGGTCAGCAACTCGGCCGGATCGCCCTCTCCCGTGCGCGGGCGCACCACGGCCACCGGCAGGGTCGTGCCCTCGTATCCACCCGCCGCCACCGCGCAGTCGCCGATCTCCGGGAGGTTCAGCAGCACCATCTCCTCCATGAGGATGGAGTAGCCGTCGCCGTGCGGGGTGCGGATCGCGTCCACCGCGCGGTCCACCTGGTAGAAGTGGCCGTCGGCGGTCCGGTACACCAGATCGCCCGACAGGAAGTAGCCCGCGAGGTGGCTGCGGTAGGTGGTGTCCGAGTCGTTCCAGTAGCCGTGTGCCAGCGATGGGCTGCGCACGCCGAGCAGACCCACCTCGCCAGGGTCCGCCGCGCTGCCGTCCTGGCGCAGCACCGCCACTTCGGCGATCGGCACTGTGGTGCCGAGGTGACGCGGATCGGGTGGGGTGTTCGAGGTGACCACGTGGCGCAGCGCCGCCCAACCCAGCTCCGAGGAACCCAGGCCGTCGTCGACGATCGAGCCGGAGACCCGTTCGCCGTCGACCACGTGGCTGCCGAGTCGGATCAGCGCGCGGTTGTGCGCGTCGTGCGCGGAGTCGCCGATACTCACCCACACCGCGACCGAGGTGAAGTCGGCCGGTTCGGGGTTGGTGTCGAGAAGTTCCACCAGGGTCTGATTGAACGACAACACTGCCGTCGGCCGGTGTTCGGCGATGCCCCGCGCCAGGCCATGCCCGGTGATGTCGGAGATCGCGATCAGCGGCACGCCCGCGAGCAGCACGTAGAAGGTGAACGCGATCGCGCCGGAGTGCGAGTGCGGCGCGGCCGAGAGCATCAGCGAGTCTTCGGGCTCCGGGTACGTCGAGAGCCGGTACTGCACACCGGCCACGCTCTGCCGGTGCGTCCAGATCACCGGTTTGGGGTCGCCGGTGGTGCCGGAGGTGTGGCAGATGACAACCGGGTCGCTGTCGCCGTGCGGATAGCGGGCCGACTCCGGCAGTGTGCCGGTCAACGCGCCCACGTCGGCGCGGGTACGTGTCCATTTGATGCTGGGCAGTTCGTCCTGGTCGCCGTCGAGCAGTCCTGAGTGCCGCGCGTCGGTGTAGATCCCGATCGGAGCCGTGCGACGCATCAGGCCGAGGGCCTGGTTCACCGGCATTCGACCGTTGATCAGCACGCCGATCGCGCCGATCTGGGCCAGCGCGGTCAGGTGCACCTGGTCTTCGAAGGAGTCGTCGATCCAGACCGCGACCCGGTCACGTGGTTCGACGCCCTGCGCCAGGTACCACGCCGACCACGCGTCCGCGAGCGCGACCAACTGGCGGATGCTGAACTCCGAACGCTCGTGACCGTCCACATCGGTCAGTGGCCGGTCGGCGTGGACCAGGGGCGCGTCGGGGGCCGGACTGGTCAGCGACGCGACGAGCCAGGCGTTCCCGCCGCCGATATCCGTGCGTTCCGCAAGCGAGGCGCGCATGTGGGAATTCGCCATCGTACGGGAACTCGGTGTCATTGATCCACCTTGCTTCGAATGCGGTGGGTGATTCCGCGCTGCGATCGTATTTGTCATGAGAACCTACCGGAATCGCCGAAGTCGAGACCTACTCGGAGAGGTAGCCGATGCCTACCTGTCCGAGTAGTGCTTGGTCCCGTTCCCGCCGTGTAGCTTCGGTTCTCAGCAGTACTCCCACCCGTCGCAGCCGCCTGCCGCCTTCCTGACCATGGTCAGACGACCACGATGAGGAGTCGACGCCAGTGTCGCCCGCCCGCAATCCCGTCACCCGCGTTCGAGCCCGCGAAATCGTGGCAGCCATTCTGGAAATGGAGATTCACGAGATCGATGTCGACGCGTCCTTTTACGACGATCTCGGTGCGAGTTCGCTGGAGAAGGTCGCCATGATCACCGAGTTCGAGCGCGAGTTCGGCGTGTCGATCAGCGACGCCGAGGCCACCGTCATGCACTGCGTGGCCGACGCCGTCGCCCTGCTCGGTGGCGAGGCCGACGAGTCCGCCGCGGCCCTGGCGACGGCCCCTCGGACTGACGTGGACCTGGTCGCGCGGCTCGTCGGCCGTCACATCGATGCGGGTGCCGGAACCCGCCGCGCGTACCTCGACCCCGACGTCGGCGACGTGGATTACGCACGGCTGTATGACGCGGCGGGGGCCTACGCCGCCGAAATCGTCGCCGCGGGGCGCGAGCCTGGCGCGCGTGGGTTGGTCGTCGCGGAGGACTCGGTGGCCACCGTTGTTGCTGTGCTTGGGCTTTGGTGGGCGGGGTGTGTGCCGGTCCTCGTCAGCCCGATGCTCACCGAGGCCGAACTGCGTTACGCGGCCACGGACAGCGGCGCGCGGTTGGCACACCTGGATCTGGCCGCTGCCAAGCAGTCCGCGCTGCGCGCTGCCCAGGACTGGCAGTTCGTCAGCACCGGCGAGCAGGTGCGTACCGAACTGGCATCCGGAATATCCGGTGGTTCCGTCGCGTCGGCCACGTGGGCGGCGGACACCGAGGCGCTCGTGCAGTACACCTCGGGCAGCACCGGGATTCCGAAAGGCGTGCGGCACAGCGCGGGCGGGATCGCGGCGATGCTCGACGGCTTCGGCGGCGTCGACCGGCTCGGCCCCGACGACCTCGTGCTCTCGACCGCGCGACTGTCCTTCGGTTACGGCTTCGGCAGTTCCGTGTTGTGCGCGCTGTCTTCCGGGGCGGGTGTCGTGCTCATTCGGGGCGCGGTCGACCGGCACGCGGTGGGCGCCGCGCTGCGAGAGCATCGCCCCACCGTGTTGTACTCCGTGCCGCGGCTCTACGCGGACCTCGTCGCACTGGCCGAGCAGGACCCCGATGGATTCGGCTCACTCCGATTGTGCGTCTCCGCGGGGGAGGACTGTCCCGTGCCGCTCAGCGAAAGCATCGGCGATGCGTTCGGCGCGGAGTTCATGAACTGTCTTGGTGCCACCGAAGTCATGCACGTCGTGCTCGCCACCCCCGCGGACCGCCCCACTCCCGGGATGGCCGGGGTCGAGGTGCCCGGCGTGACCGCCACGATCCGCGATGAGCGGGGCGTCCCACTGCCCGACGGTGTGCAGGGCAGGCTGCACATCGCGGGCCCGACGGTCGCGATGGGCTACATCGGCCAGGCGGAATCGGCAGCGGCGACATTCGCCGACGGAGGGGCCTATACCGGGGATGTGGCGTGTCGTAGCGCTGACGGCGTCTTCGAGTACGTGTGCCGTGCCGACGACATCCTCAACCTCGGTGGATACAAGGTGGCCCCGGCCGAGATCGAGACCGTGGTGCGCGGTGCCGCCGGGGTCCGCGAGTGCGTGGTGGTCGGCGGCGTCGACGGGCACGGCTTGCAGCAGGCGGTGGCTTATGTGGTCGCCGCCGACGGTGTGCCCGAGGACGACGTGCGGCGCGCGGTCCGGGGCAGACTGCGGACCTCGCTCGCCGCCTACAAGCGGCCCGCCCGGGTCGAATTCCTCGACACGTTGCCGACCACCACGACCGGCAAGGTCGCCAAGTACAAGCTGAAGGAACAGGTGAGCGGGTCGTGAGCTGGGACATCACCGGAATGGGCGCGGTCGCCAACCTGGGGGAGAACCCGGAGGAGATCTACGCCGCGCTCTGCGACGCGCGCGACGCCCGCGCCCCGCTGCGGTCGTTCGACCCGAGCAAGTACCGAATGCGGTACGCCTACGAGATCGATGACCGCGCCACGTCCGGCCACGACACCACGCTGCGCGCCTCGGACTGGTTGCGCACCGCGGTCGCCCAAGCGGTCGACGACGCCGGGCTGACCGATCTGCGCGACGTCCCCATCCTGGTCGGCACCACTTTGCGCGAGCAGCGCAGTGCCGAGCTGTGGTGGCGCGACGGTGCCGCGTTCGACCCGGTCGACCTCGACTTCGGACGGGCGCTGCGGGCCGAGTTCGGCTTCGCCAGGACATACACCTTCGCCAACGCCTGCGCCGCCGCGCTGTATTCGCTGGCGATGGCCACCGACCTGATCGAGTTCGGCATGGCCGACACGGTTGTCGTCGCGGGGACCGACTCCATCGCCGAGAGCGCGTTCGGCACCCTGGACCGGGTCCAGAACGAGACGCCGGAAGCGTTGCTGCCCTTCGACAAGGCCCACCGGGGGATGATCATGGGGGAGGGCGCCGTCGCGGTCGTGGTGCGTCGCGCCGGGGCCGATCCGACCCGGGTCCGCGCCCGGGTCCGCTCGGTGAGCATGAACTGCGACGCCTTCCACGCCACCGCCCCCGACCCGTCCGGCATCACCGCCGTGGTGCGCGACGCGTACCGCAGAGCCGATGTACGGCCGCAGGACATCGATTTGGTGATGCTGCACGGAAGTGGCACCCCCCGCAACGACGAGACCGAGGCGAGTGTGCTCGCGGAGGTGTTCGCCGAGTCGGGCCGAGGACCGCTGATGACCGCGATCAAGTCCATGACCGGGCACACCCTCGGCGGTTCCGGTCTGCTCAGCCTCGTGGTCGCGGCCCTGGCGATGCGGGACGGCCGGGTGCCGCCGGTGCTCGGTCTGCGCGACCCGATCGAGGAGGCCGCCGGGCTGGGGCTGGTTCGCGATGCCGCCGTCGAGGCGCGCGTCGACACCGCCCAGATCGATGCGTTCGGCTTCGGCGGCATCAACGCGGTGGCCATCCTGGAGGCGGCACGATGACCCCGATCCGCGACGTGGCCGTGATAACCGGGGTCGGCCTTGCCGTGCCCGGCCTGACCGATGTCGACGAGCTGCTCGGAGTCCGGCGCGGCGACGGGTTCGACCCGGTCACCGCGCTGGTTGGCCGCGACCTGCGGCACAAGGACCGAGCGACCCGGCTCGCGCTGCGCGCCGTCGAACCGGTCTTGCGCGATGCGGGCCTGGCCGGTGCGGACGGCGAATTCGCCGGGCCGCGCGACTCCACCGCCGTGGTGGTCAGCTCCAACCTGGGCAACCTGGACAGCGTCTGCCAGTTCACCGACGTCATCGCCACGCAGACCGTGGAGGGGCTGAGCCCGCTGGGCCTGCCGCAAACCTCCAGCAACGTCATCACCGGTGCTGTCGCGATCCGGTACGGCCTGCGCGGCCCCAACCTGACCCTGTGCAACGGCGCCACCAGCGGGTTGGACGCGGTGTACTGGGCAGCGACCCTGATCGCCGCGGGGAGAGCGCGGATGGCCGTGGTCATCGGGGTCGAACCCGCGGGTGACGTGGTGGCCAAACTCGTCGGCGGTCAGGTCGTCGACGGTGCGGTCGCGTTGGTGCTGGAGTCGGCCGCGTTCGCCGCCGAGCGTGGCACTCGGGTTCGCGCCACCGTCGTGGGTTACGGCTACGGGGTCGACCGCGGCGAGGTCTTCGGCACGGCACTCGGCGCGCACTCCGGTCCTCCCGGGTTGTGGCTCACCAACGACGACCTCGCCGCGTCGGAGCCGGTGCTCCGCGATGTGAAGCGGGCCGACATCGAAGCGCGGCTCGGCGTGTGTTCCGGCGCCCTCGGCGTGCTGCAGTGCGCCGCCGCCGTGGCTCACCTCGACCACGCGGGCGGGGCTCCCGTGCTCGCGAGCATCACCGGCACGGACGAGACGGCCGCGTTGCTGCTCGCCCCGCCCGCCTGACCTGAAACCGCGATATCGAGAGGAGAGCCCGTCATGGCAGACGACACGCGGCTCGAACTGGACGTCGAAGAGATGCGCGACCTGATCGCCTACGTCCTGGAACTGCCGGTCGCCGAGGTGACCGACGACGCGAGTTTCGTCGACGAACTGGAGGTCGATTCGCTGACCGCGATGGACATGGTGATCAACCTGGAGAAGCGGTACGGCATCAAACTCAGCGACACCGAGTTCAAGGAGATGGGCTCCTTCGCCGACGTACGTGAGCTGGTCGCGAGCAAGCTGGTCGCGGGCTCATGACCGACAGGCCGGTCGCGCTGGTCACCGGCGGATCGAGGGGGATCGGCCGAGCCGTGGTCACCCGGCTCGCCGCCGACGGCTACGACCTCGCGTTCTGCTTCAGGGACCGCTCGGAGGCCGCGGCGGAAGTGGCCGCCCGGGCCGGGGAACTCGGCGCGCGAGTGTTCGCCAAAGCGGTCGACGTGGCCGAATCGGCGCAGTGCCGGGACTTCGTGACGGCCACCGAGGATGAACTCGGTCCACTGGACGCGGTCGTCACCTGCGCGGGCATCACCCGTGACAGCACGCTCACCGGGATGGTCGAGCAGGACTGGCGGGACGTGATCGACACCAACCTGTCCGGCACCTACCACGTGTGCCGCGCCGCGATGGACTCGTTCGTGACTCGGCGCGGCGGGACCGTGGTCACGATGTCGTCGGTGGCCGGAGTTCACGGCAGCCCCGGGCAGACGAACTACTCCGCGGCCAAGGCGGGGATCATCGGGTTCACCCGGGCCCTGGCCAAGGAGTGTGGCCGCTTCGGTGTGCGAGCCAACGTGGTCGCGCCCGGGTTCATCACCACCGACATGACGGCGGACGTACCCGAGCGCGCGCGGGCGCGCTACCTCAAGCAGATCCCGCTCGGCCGTCACGGCACCCCGGAGGACGTCGCCGACCTGGTGTCGTTCCTGGTGTCTCCGCGCGCAGGGTACATCACCAACCAGGTATTCGGCGTCGACGGCGGCCTCACGATCTGACTGTCCTAGATGGACGGTCGCGGCACACTGACGGACACTACTGGCAGAAGGCGGAGCGCATGTGCGGCATCACCGGCTGGGTGAGCTATCGGGCTGACCTCACCGCGGAGCGCGACACCGTGGCGGCGATGACCGCCACCATGGCGTGTCGAGGGCCGGACGCCGAGGGCACCTGGGTGCGCCAGCACGTCGCGCTTGGCCATCGCAGGCTGGCGATCATCGACCTACCCGGCGGTGTGCAACCGATGCGATCGTCCACGCCGGACCGGGAACACGAGGTCGTGCTGAGCTACAGCGGCGAGGTGTACAACTTCACCGAGCTGCGCCGCGAGCTGCGGCGCCGGGGGCACGAGTTCCGCACCGAGAGCGACACCGAGGTCGTGTTGCGCGGTTACCTGGAATGGGGAGCGGCCGTCGCCGAGCGCCTCAACGGGATGTACGCCTTCGCCGTGTGGGACTCCCGCGAGCGCAAGCTCGTCCTGGTGCGGGACCGCTTGGGCATCAAGCCGCTGTACTACTACCCGACCCCGGACGGCGTGCTCTTCGGCTCCGAGCCCAAGGCCATCCTGGCCAACCCGCTCGCTCGCCGGGCGGTCGACCTCGACGGCCTGCGCGGGCTGCTGGGGTGGGTCAAGACGCCGGGATGGTCGCTGTGGCGGGGTATGCACGAGGTTCCGCCCGGCGCGGCGGTCACCGTGGACACCGCGGGTGTCCGCACCCACACGTACTGGACACTGGAGACCACCGAGCACGTCGACGACCGGGACACCACGGTGGCCAAGGTCGGCGAGCTGATGGACGACATCGTCCGCCGTCAGCTCGTGGCCGATGTGCCGCGCTGCGTGCTGCTCTCCGGTGGCCTCGACTCCAGTGTCATCACCGGTATCGCGGCCGGTCAGCTCGCCGAACAAGGCGAACGGGTACGCACGTTCTCCGTCGACTTCGCGGGCCAGGAGGAGAATTTCCGCCCGGATGTCATGCGCGACACCGCCGATGCCCCCTACATCCGGGACGTGGCCCGGCATGTGGGCTCGACGCACCGCGACATCGTGCTCGACGCCCGCGACCTCGCCGACCCCGACGTGCGCCGCGCGATGGTCACGGCTCGGGACATCCCGGTCGGACTGTCCGATATGGACACTTCGCTGTACCTGCTGTTCAAGGCCATCCGCGCGGAATCGACGGTCGCGCTCTCCGGGGAGTCGGCCGACGAGGTGTTCGGTGGTTACCGTTCGTTTCACCTCGACGCCGTGCGCCAGGCTCGGACATTTCCGTGGGTCGCCGCTCCCAGTCCGCTCAACACCCGGCCCGACTACCTGCCTTCAGGGCTGGCCGCGACGTTGGACGTCGACGGCTACATCGCCGACCAGTACACGGCCGCGATCGGCGAGATCGACCACCTCGACGGCGACAGTGAGCTGGAGCGCACCATGCGCACCATGTCGTACCTGCACTTACAGCGATTCGTGCGGATCATGCTCGATCGCAAGGATCGGGCGTCGATGGCGGCCGGTCTTGAGGTTCGGGTGCCCTTCTGCGATCACCGGCTGGTGGAGTACGTCTACAACGCCCCGTGGTCGCTGAAGTCCTTCGACGGTCGGGAGAAGACGCTGCTGCGCGAGGCCACCAAGCACGTGCTGCCACGATCGGTGATCGAGCGGGTCAAGAGCCCGTATCCCTCCACACAGGACGTGCGGTATGCCGCCACCCTGCAACAGCAGGCGAAGGAGCTGCTCGTCTCCCCGGGAAACCCGGTGTTCGCCCTGGTGGACCGCGGGTGGCTGCACGAGACCGTGGAACTCGATCCGACCGCGATGGCGCCGACCACGCGCACCAATCTCGACCGGGTGCTCGACTTCGACGCCTGGTTCGACCTGTACCGCCCTGAGCTGATCCTGGACTGACTGCCGAGCACGCCGGTGGGCGTGGGCGAAAGGCGAGCGGACACATGGAGAACAAAGTCGGAGTCGTCACCGGCGCGGCTGGCGGGATCGGTGCCGCCGTGGCCCGTGAGCTGGCCGAGGGGGGCGCTGTGGTCGCGGCGCTGGACAGTGACTCCGTCGCCCTGCGCGAGGCGGTCGCCAAGATGGTCGCCGACGGGCTGCGGGTGGTGGCCTTCCCGGTGGATGTCACCAGTTCCAGGGAGGTCGAGAACGTGATCGACGCGGTCGAGGTCGGTCTCGGCCCGGTCGAGTTCCTGGTCAATGTCGCGGGTGTGCTGCGGATGGCCGAGGCGCGCGCGGTCACCGACAAGGACTGGGCGGACACCTTCGCTGTCAACACGACGGGCGTGTTCCACATGTCGCGCGCCGTGGTGAACCGGATGGTTCCCCGCGCCCGAGGCGCCGTGGTCACCGTGGCCTCCAACGCCGCGAGCACGCCCCGGATGTTCATGGCGGCCTACGCCTCGTCCAAGGCGGCCACCACGATGTACACCAAGTGCCTCGGGTTGGAAGTGGCCCGACACGGCATCCGGTGCAATGTGGTCGCCCCCGGCTCCACCGACACCACGATGCTGCGCGCGATGTGGCACGACCAGACCGGGATGCAGAGCACTGTCGACGGCAGCCTTGAGACGTTCAAGCCGGGCATCCCGCTGGGCAAACTCGGCCGGGCCGCCGACGTCGCCCACGCGGTGACCTTTCTGCTCTCCGACCGTGCCGGGCACATCACGATGCACGAGTTGACCGTCGACGGCGGCGCCACTCTCGGTGCGTGAACCGGCGTCCTGATCCGAAAGGCACATCATGACGGGCATCCCGGCGATCGGGTCCTACCCGATGCCCACCGCTGGCGACCTGCCAGGAAACACCGCGGAGTGGGGTGTCGACCCCGCTCGCGCGGTGTTGCTCCTGCACGACATGCAGCGGTACTTCCTGCAGCCGTTCGCGGAGCCGCTGCGCGGGGAGCTGCTCGGCAACTGCGTCGCGCTGCACCGACGCTGTCTCGCGCTGGGGATTCCGCTCGCCTACACGGCCCAGCCCGGTGGCATGACCGTCGAGCAGCGTGGCCTGCTCAAGGACTTCTGGGGGCCGGGGATGCGGGTCGACCCCGTCGACCGGGAGATCGTCGACGAGCTGGCGCCGCCATCGGACGCCTGGCTGTTCACCAAGTGGCGCTACAGCGCGTTCTTCCGCTCCGACCTGCTGGCACGGATGCGCGAGGCGGGCCGCGACCAGCTGGTCGTCTGCGGTGTCTACGCCCATGTCGGTGTGCTGATGACCGCGGTCGAGGCGTTCACCAACGACATCGAGACTTTCCTGATCGCCGACGCCGTCGCCGACTTCAGCGCCGATTATCACCGGCTCGCCGTGGACTACGCCGCGCAGCGCTGCGCCGTGGTCGACACCACGAAGGGATTGCTCACCAAGTTAATCGGTATGGACGAGTCCTCATGAATCCGCTGCTCCAGCGGGTGCTGGCAGACGAACCGCGGCCTTTCGCCCTGCTCCACCGCCCCGAGTCCACCGGTGCGGACACCGTGGACCTGATTCTGGGCGATGTGTCCACTCCGGACACACTGGCGGAGGTCCCGTTGCGGCCGGGGGGAGGCCAGTCGGGGCACAAGACGCTGGTGCTCGTGCCGTACCGGCAGATCGCCGAACGCGGCTACGTCTGCGTCGACGACGGTGCGCCGCTGATCGCGATGTCCGTCACCGACCAGACCCTGATCCCCATCGCCGATCTCGTGCGCGCACTGCCGGACGTGCCGGTCCACCTGGCGGGCGGGCACTTCGACCTCGACGACGACACCTACGCCGAGACGGTCCGCCGCGTCGTCGCCGACGAGATCGGCACCGGCCAGGGGGCCAATTTCGTGGTGAAACGGTCCTATGTCGCGGACATCACCGACTACGGCCCGCACCGCGCCCTGTCGTTCTTCCGCCGCCTGCTGCACCGCGAGCGCGGCGCCTACTGGACTTTCCTCGTGCACACCGGCGCCCGCACCTTCGTCGGCGCGACCCCGGAGCGGCACGTCAGCCTGCGCGACGGTCTCGCGGTGATGAACCCGATCAGCGGCACCTACCGGTATCCCGCCGCGGGCCCCACCCTGCCGGAGCTGATGGCGTTCCTCGCCGATCGCAAGGAAACCGACGAGCTGTACATGGTGGTGGACGAGGAACTGAAGATGATGGCCAGCCTGTGCGGCACGGGTGGCCGGGTGACCGGTCCGTACCTCAAGGAGATGGCCCGCCTCGCGCACACCGAGTACTTCATCGAGGGCCACACGACCCGTAGTCCGTTGGACATTCTGCGGGAGACCATGTTCGCGCCCACGGTCACCGGCAGTCCGTTGGAGAACGCCTGCCGGGTGATCTCCAACCACGAGCCGCACGGTCGCGGTTACTACAGCGGTGTCGTCGCGCTCATCAGCACGGACGGGCACCGCGACGTCATGGACTCGGCGATCCTGATCCGCACCGCCGAGATCGACCGGAGCGGTCGCGTCGCCATCAGGGTCGGTGCCACCCTGGTGCGTCACTCCGACCCGGTCTCGGAGGTCGCCGAGACTCGCGCCAAGGCCGAAGGGCTGCTCGCACTGTTCGACGGTGAGGTCCCACACCGGCCCGAGGCGGTGTCCCCTCCCGGTTCGGACACCTCCACCATCGCCCGGCCGCGGTCCACCGC
>JALZNB010000042.1 GCA_030857905.1 Actinomycetota bacterium | reverse complement strand
GCGTCCTGCGTGGCGACGCGGACACACCACTCACGAACTAGAGCGCGCTTGGACATGTCGGTGAGGCCGTACGGGCAGGTTCAGCACGGCCTCCGAAACCGCTCGGTCAAGCTGCGGCCGTTCGGTCGGACAGGTCGGTGCGAGACGATCGTGTAGGTCAAAGGTCGCTTGGGACACCGGAGGAACAGCATGGCCCCCGTTGAAGTCGTGCGTACCAGCGCACATTCGTTTGTCGCGCGCAATAATCGGGGTGCGGAGGTGCCGATCGGCCGGGTGGGCCAAACGGGCTCGTTCACGCCAGTGGAGTTGCTCCTCGCTGCCGCGGCGGGCTGTGTGGCCGTCACGGCTGAGGAACTCGTGCTTCGGCGAACTGGTGAGGAGATCCGCTTCCAGGTCGACGCCACCGATGTGCGTCCGCCGGGAGCGCATGAACTCGATGGTGTCCGAGTGGACCTCGACATCGATCTTGGCGCGCTGGACGCACAGGCCCGGGAGAACGTTCTCGCAATGGTCGAGCGGGCAGTGACCGCGCTCTGCACGGTAACCAGAACGCTCAAGCGTTCCACCGCCGTCGAGATGGTCCCGCCCGCAGGTTAGCCAACGCCACGCACACGACTCTGCGAAACCTCGTCGAACGCACCATCCGGTCTGGACCATCCCGGATACCATGCGGCAGGAATGTGCCGGTGGAGCAACGGGTGGAGGAGTGCGCGCGGTGAACGGGCAGGGGGACGACGACCTGATGGCCTGGGCGCCCGCCCCCGCCGTCCAGAGGGAGAACCTCCAGCTTCCCGGCTACAGCAACTTCCGCCTGATCGCCCAAGGCGGTGAGGGCAGCGTCTACCGGGCTCGGCAGGACGGCCTCGGCCGGGACGTGGCGGTCAAGGTGTTGCGGGTCGAGGATGCGGCCACACTCGCCCGGTTCCGTCGCGAGCTGGAGATCACCGTTCGGCTCGGTCGCCAGCATCCGCACATCGTCACTGTGCTGGACACGGGGACCCTGCCCGACGGCCGCCCGTGCATCGTGATGGAACACTACGACCTCGGCTCGCTGCATGATCGACTCCGTGCGCGTGGCCCGCTGCCGGTGACCGAGGTGGTGGCTGCCGGGATGGCGGTGGCGGACGCGCTGGCGTTCGCCCACGCGCAGGGTTTCCTGCACCGCGATGTCAAGCCGCAGAACATCTTGGTGTTGCCGACGTCGTATGTGCTGGCGGATTTCGGTATCGCCAGAGGAGCCGACGCGGGGCATTCGGCGTCGCTGCAGATGGTGAGTTACCGGCACGCGGCACCTCAGATGATCGGGGGCGACACACCAGCGCGGGCTGATGACCTGTGGTCGCTGGGTTCGACGCTGTTCACGTTGCTGATGGGCGTACCGCCGTTCGCGTCGGACACACCGGACGAGAACACGGTCCTTCCGTACCTGGAACGAATCCGTTCGGCCGAGCCACGCCCACTCGACCGGGACGACGTCCCGCCCGAACTGCGTGCGGTGATCACACGGTGTCTGCGCAAGCCGCGCGACCAACGCTTCCCCGACGCGACCGAGTTACGGGACGCGCTGGCGGCGGTCGCGGCCAGTCTCCGTCGACAATCCATTGTGGACAAAGACGCGACCATGCGAGTCTGGGAACCGGTCGAAACCGTTTCCGACGACCCGACCGCTCTGCCCGATTTCGGCCCCAATCCCACTCCAGAGCCAGAACCAGCCCAGGCAGCCTCCCCTACGCCAAAGATCGTCGACGAGCCGCGCGGCACCATGACCGGCGCGCTCGCCGACCTGACAGTTCGACACCCGGAACAGTCGCCGCCAGATTTCGGCCCTGGCGTCGCGAGCGACTGGCAATGGGCAGCACCCACCCCCACAGGTGATTCACTGGCCGTCCGGTCGGACAACACAGATGGGGCACCGGGTGAGAAGCTCCCCGCCGACGAGCCCACTCAGATCACCCCTGCGGCTCCGACCAGTTTCGCGACAAGGCAACAAGGGGCACCACAAACTGAGCAAACGGCCGGTAATGTCCAGCCACCAGCCGAGGGTGACGAGCGGAGGTTCGCTGACGCAGCTGGAGTCGAGGTGCCTCACCACCGGAACGGGCCCGGTCACCGATGGCAAGGCGCACGGAACAGCGCGAAGCCTTCCCGGCAAGCGCCTTCGACCAAGAACGCCTCAGCACAGAGACCAATCGGCGAAGTTCAACCCGGACAAGGCATTCCAGCGACAGCGTCGCTCAATGATCTTTCCACTGAGCACCCATCCAGCGCCGAATCAGTGGACACCGCGCTGAGCGGTGGCGAACTCAAGTCAGCGGCAGCGCGTCAAGCACCCGCAAGTTCACAGCGAGCCCCGCAGGACCCGTTCTCAGTTCGCCCCACCACAGACCCTTCGTCCGCACCTCAAACGGAAGAACCCCATTCATTCGGAAAAACGCATGCCACGCGCTCTGATCTCGATTGGGACGTCGACGAACCTGTGTGGGATGTCGAGTCGACTGATCGACATTCGTCTGGAGCTGTAAGGAAGAAGAGGCGCGGTCCTTTTTTCGCGGTCGCAGCGATCGTTGCCGTCGTGGTTGGCGTGACCGTTGGGTTCTTGGTCAATCGGGACGAGAGTCAGCCCGTCACCCAGACTTCGGCGCCAATTCCGACCATGGCAGCGCCAGTTCCCGCGACGACGCTGACCTCGCCTGCCACAGGCATCCGGGAAGGCGGTGACCCCCAGGTCGCTCCGATACTCAACCGCTTGGTGGACAACAGAACCAGCATCGAGGTGATCTGGACCGACCCGACCGGTGGACGCGCCGAGTTCGTGCTCTATGACGTCACCGAACAGGGCGCGAAACCGAAGCCGCTGACCGGGGTGGCCGCCGGGGTGCACAGCCACGTCGTGCCCGACCTCGACGCGAAGGCAAAGCAATACTGCTTCCAGCTCGTCGCCATCGGACTCGACGATCCGGCCACCCAACGCGGCGCGTCCGCTCGCGTGTGTTCAGTGCGCGACTAAGACGTGCGGTCTGGATCTTGTGGCCGTCCCGTACCTCAGGCAGATCCGCCTCCGGCGTCGTGGCTCAGAGCGACCCGCCTCGATACTGGGAACCGCAATCAGCACAACACCACGGAGCGGGGTTCACTCAACGGATTCCGGCAATCGCGACCCGGCACGAGAAGCGATCCATCAGGACACCACCGACGTGGCATCGATCAGGCCTTGGCCACACGAACCACCATGATCCACGAAACACGGCTGGAAGCAGCAATCGCGGACTAGCCCGCGACCCGTGCCGCGCCGCCGAGGCATCCAGCTCGTCTGCCTCGAACGCTCGCCGCCGGCCTAGAGCAATGGCACCACAAGTTGGCCTGACTTTCGGAAATGCGATGCGGTCACGTTCGATCGAACTTCCCTACCTATGGGTCCGGTACAGCGGTCGAGGGTCGATGCCCCAGAAGAGCCCGCGATACCACGGCACATCGCGTCGTACGTCTGCGCGCACCTGTCGGGCGAGCCTCCATGCTTCCGGCGCTGCCATCGACTTCCCCGGCGCGAATGCCGCCCGGTCTGCCAACTCGGCCAGCCGGACCGCGGGTCCTGGCAGGCCACCAGCGATCTCCGGTGCCGACAGATGTCGCGCGGGTGTTTGTCCGGCCAGCAGTAATACATCCAGCACGTAGGCCCACGCGCCAAGCGCACCCGATCGACGCAGCCGTGCCCGCCGTAGTCCGCGGAGTGTCGCGAGAACAATGACCGCCAGGACTGGCACCGCGAGCGCGACGAACGGCCACCACACAGCCTGATCCCGCCGCTGATTGTTCGGGTCGGATGTCGGCTGAACAGATGGGGTCACCAGTGGTGGCGCGGCCACGTCCGGGGTAGGTGGTCGTGCTGTCGTGGACGCCAAACGGTTCAACACCTCCCGCTTCGACGCCGGGCTGGGGCCGCTGTCGCTGCCCGACACCGGATCGAACGGCACCCATCCCCAGTTCGTGAAGTACACCTCCGGCCACGCTGTCACGTCGATCCCGCGCAGGATTCGCTGCCCGTCCGGCCCCTCCGGCACGGGCGGGAATCCCACCACGACCCGCGTGGGCAACCCGACAACCCGCCCAAGCACCGCGTAGGCCGTGGCGAACTGCTCCGCGGTCCCCTTGTTCGCCCCCGAGTCACCCTCCGGGCCGTAGAGGAACTGCTCGACGCGCGCATAGGACGACCCGACCGGGGCCTCCGCGTCAGGTTTGCGGTTGAGCCGCACCACCTGCTCCAGCGCGACCGCCTGTTCGTACGGGGTGCGCGTGTTCGCCGCGCTCTGTCGCGCGTACTCGGCCAGCGTGAACGGTAAACCGGGGAGGTCGAGGTAGCGCCGCGCAGCGGGGCCGTCCGGGACCTTCGCCTCGATGAGGTCGTCGTCTCCGGGATCGTCCACCATCCCGCGCAACTCGTATGCGAGACCGGGACTCAGCCCAGCGGGCAGGACCAGCGACCCGGAGTCCGGGTCGACCATCACCTCGCTCAGATCCGTCGCCATCGGTCGGCCCACCGTCGGCAGCCAGTTCCCGTCCAGCGCACCGACCGTCACCTCCACCTCGACTTCCCGCACACGCGAGCCAGGCGGAAGATCGGGCGCCGCGACAGCACCCAGTGGTCCGTAGAGCGAGGATGCCTGCCAGGCGGCACCCGTGAAGTCGGCGAGCACGACGAGCCGCACCGGCAATTCCGGTCCACGCAGTCGCAGCAACTCGGTGTCGGGACTGGCCGCCCAGGTGGCCAGGCGCGGCAATGGGTTGGCCACCGCGATGTCGGTGACCGGTGGCCGAACCAACTCGCGGGGCTCGAACGCCTCCCGCCCCGGGATGACACTCGCGAGCAACGCCGAGGCCGAGAGCACCACGATTGACACGGCGGCGGGCACCAATGGCGCTTGCCGGTCGCGTGCCGCTTCACGACGGTCGATCGCGACCCAGCCGACCCCCGCCACCGCGACAAGACCCAACGCCACGAGACCGTTGCCGTCAGCACGTCCAGCGGTCAGCAGGGCGCCTGCGGTGTACAGGACGACCGCGCCCGCCACCGGCCCCACTATTGCGCGCCGTCCGCTGGTCATTGATACGGCGGCAACCACCGAGACCAGGAACACCAGCAGAACTCCTGGCATCAGCAGATCGACAGTCGGTGGTGCGGGACGCGCAGCGGTGAGTAATCGCGGCACGCTGTCGCGCAACACCTCCACCGGCCCACCCACGATCGCCCCACGCGCCACGAAGTACCCGCTGAGCAAGCTGAGCAAAGTAAGTCCAAAGAGGACTAATTCGGTGGGCACTTTCGCGGCTCGCATCGCGACCACCGCGCCGAACGCGACCATCACCGCACCCGCGAACCACGCCCAGACAACGGAACCAGACCAGCCTGCCGCCAACGGGAGCGCAGCGAGCACGAGCAGCACAACCGACCAGACCGCCCGTAGCACGCTCACCGGACCACCGCCGTGTCCCAGGCCCGCAGCAGGGCCTGGGCCGTTGGCGCCCGCAACACCAGGACCGCACCCATCGCCGACGTCGATCCCGACGCGTCGGGATCGACTGCGAGCAGCACACCCACCGCCGCGCGTCCGGCTTCCAACACCAATGGTGACAAGTCGGCAGCGGACCCGGACACGGCGGCGACCACGTCCAGATCGCGCACCGGCACCGTGCTCGACGACCCTGTGTCCTTGGCGATCGCCAAGTCGGCGAGTGCGGCCAGCACCGGTGTGGAGTCCGAGTCGGTCACTTCGACATCCACCGATCCCGATGCCGTCAGCAGACGAACCGGATGCCCACCGTTGACTGCGGCGGTGACCAAGGAGGCGGCGACCTCGACGGCCTCCTCGAAATGTTGCTCCGCCGCGTACGCCGAAGCCCGGTCGTCGAGCAACACCACCAGATGCGGCCGGGCGGGATCGGCGTCTTCCCGAATCATGAGCGTGCCCGTGCGCGCGCTGGTGGCCCAGTGCAGTCGTCGAAGATCGTCGCCGGGCACGTATTCGCGCAGTCCGACCAGGTCGGTGCCGCCGCGCTCGACCCGTTCGTCGGCCCCGATCTGCCCGCGCCGCGCGCCCGAGGGCAGCCCGCGCACCGGAAGTACCCGTGGCACGACCAGCACGTCGATCACCTCTCCCACTGTCATTCGGGACTCGGCCAGTCCGGCCAAGCCGAGCCGCCGAAGTGTCAGCGGCCCGACATGATGAACACCGCGACGGTCCGTGGGGATGCGATATTCGACCAATGTCCGCTGACCGGGTGACAGGATCGGGATGTCGACCGGGACTGGTTCGCAGGCGATCGCGTCGGTTCCGTCGAACAGGATGGGGAAACGTCGTCCGATGCTGGTGAGTTCGAGTGTTCCCGTGCACACCCCGAGTCTGTGCACGGTGCGTGGTCGGACCGATCTGGTCGAAGTCACCTTCGGTGGCAACGACACGGAAATGAAGCCCGCCAACGCAACGACCGTCAGTGCCGTTCCGAGCGCCGCCAACCCCGGATAGCGCCACCACAGTCCGACAGCGACTAACAGCGCTCCGAGGATGGACACGCCCAACCCTCGCGTGGTCGGGCGGACCCGGCGGCCGGTCATCGCGGGGTCGGCCGTGGCACCTCGACGCCTGCGACAACTTCGGACAAGACGTCGTTGGTCGTGGTGCCCGTAAGCAACGCTTCCCTGGTCAACACGAGCCTGTGCGCCAGCACTGGCCCGGCCAACACCTGTATGTCGCCCGGCACGGCGAAGTGTCGTCCTTGCGCGGCCGCGTAGACCTGGGCGCATCGGACCAGCGCGCGCAGCCCACGTGTACTCGCGCCAAGCCGTAATCGCGCGTCGGCACGGGTAGCGGTACCCAAATCGGTGATATAGCGCAGGATTGGATCGGCGACATGCAGCGTCGACAACCTGCGCCCGTATTCGGCGACCTGATGCGGGTTCGTCACAGTCGGCACCTGCGCGACCTGTCCGGCGCCGCTGCCTGGCCGCAACACGTCCAGTTCGTGCGCCGGTTCCGGATAGCCGATGGAAGTGCGCAGCATGAACCGGTCCAACTGGGCTTCCGGCAGCCGGTAGGTGCCGTCGAGGTCGATCGGGTTCTGAGTGGCCACCACGAGGAACGGCTCGGGCACCGTGTGTGCGACACCGTCCACCGTGACTGTCCGCTCTTCCATGACCTCCAGCAGCGCGGACTGTGTCTTCGCCGCTGCCCGGTTGATCTCGTCGGCGAGAACGACGTTGGCGAACACCGGGCCCGGCCGGAAACGGACCTCGCCGGTCTGCGGGTCGTACACCGACGTGCCGGTGACATCGGACGGCAACAGGTCGGGGGTGAACTGCACGCGCCGCGACAGACCGCCGAGGGCACCGGCCACCGCGCGCGCAAGCGTTGTCTTGCCTGTGCCGGGAACATCCTCCAGCAGTACGTGCCCACCAGCGAACATCGATACGAGCACCAGATCGATGACCTCGCGTTTGCCACGCACCGCGATCTCCACCGCGTCGGCGATCGCGCTGTGCAGGGTCCGGAAGTCGGCGATCTCGTGTTCCGCGATCGCCGCGTCTGTCACTGCTGTCACTCCTGCTCCTCGCGTCGACCGGTAAGCGTGATCAGCAACGCGGTGAGCAGCAGTCCCACACCCGCGCCGGCCATGGGACCAGAAGAAACCTCATTGGACGCGGGCTCCATCCTCGGGATCTCACAGGCTCGCCCATCCGGACATGGCTCCTGGCGGATGGGGAAGAACACCGGTTTGGCCGCCGAGTCGACAGATCGGCTGGTGTCGCCACGAGCGAAGGCCCGGACAACGATGCTGTTGGGTCCTTCCTCGACGTTGATCGTGCCGGACGTCGCAGCGCACGAAATCGGTTCGCTGTAGCCCTGGGTCTTGTTGACGAGTTCACATGGGCCGTCATGCCCCGCCCAGCCCGAAGGTGGCGCCATGGACACGGTGCGTACGTACGTGCGCCCCCCGGAGACAGCGGTAATCACTGTCGCCCCCGCCGCCGGAAGCGCGGGAGGAGGAGGAGGAGGAGGAGGAGGAGGAGGAACCGTGGTGGTTGTCGTCGGCACAGGCGGATTCGTGGTTGGCGGTGGATTCGTAGTTAGTGGGGGATTAGTAGTCGTCGGGGGCGTAGTCGTCGGCGTGATCGGCACCGCCCACGTTGCCGCACCAGCCTGCCCAGAACCCGCGGCGTTAGCCGCTGTCACCGAGACATCCAGCCGGCCGTTCTGACAAAACTGGCTACCAGCACACGGGAACGACATCTGTGTCGAGGTCCCGATGACTTGCTTGGTCACGGTGCCCGCCGCGAACCGTCCGCTCGCGACGGCCGTGTATCCGGTCACGGGGGAACCGTTCGCGACGGCCGCGCCCCAGCTCACCGTCACCGCGATCGCGGTGGCATCGCGGCTGACGAGACTCACCGACACACCCGGCGGGCTGCCCGGCACCGAAGCTTCGCGCGACGCGGATGTGGTCGTGGGTGCAACCGAACCGCTCGAAACGGGGTTCTCTACATCACCGCCGTTGTTCCCCGGACTCGATGGCGGTCCCGCAGGCGGCCGCGGCTGATTGGGCCGGGTCCTGGTGGGCTCGTCCGGGTCGGGTTTCGGCGGGCTCGGCGGGGACGGTGGCGGGGAGCGGTCGGGGTTTGTCACCTCAAGCTCCGGGCTACGCACCTGAACCGGACGGACCTCGCCGTCCTGATCGACAACGACACCATTCTCAGAACCAGGAGAGTTGATGAACAGCTTGCCATCGTCGAAGACCAACTGCGGGTCGCCCGTGCCCTCGGTGCGCACGTCGTCGTCACCGCGTCCACCGGTGTTGTCGAGCACGATGACCTTACCGCCGCCGAGGCACGGCACGTACACCTTGTCGCGGAACACCGCGGGGCGGCCAGGTTTCGCACAACCCAACGCCGCCACGTCGACGGTGATCACCTTGTCGCCGACGACGAGCACGACCTTGCCCGCTTCCGGCACCGACGCGGGCGCGAGACCGGTGGGGCTGATCTGCGCGGCCAACACGGCACCGGACTGGCGTGCGGTGGCCGCGGTGAGGTCGACATCTGTGCCGTCGCGCAGGATGACGCCACCTTCCAGACCGAGCAGGGTCACACCTTGCTTGTGTGGCACCAGAACAGTGCGGGGGCCCGCACCGTGAACGGGGCGCTGTGAGCGTTCGACGAACCGACTAGCGGTGTCGGACCACTCAAGCGCGTAGAGGGTGCCGCCATGGTCAACGACCCACAGCACTCCGTCCTCGTCGGCGACCGCGTCGGCGAGTGGCTGGCCTGCGAGCCACGGCGGACCGAGGTCGACCAGGGTGACCAGATCGGCGTTGGCCACCGACCCCGCGGCGCGGTCGATCACGTAGAGGCGTCCGGCTGCGAGCACCACCTTGCTCGTGCCACCAGGTTGTGCCTGCCTGCGGCCGCTGGCCAACAGCGTCGCCAGGTCGATCACGGTGATCTGGCCGGTGCGGCGGTCAAGCACGACCAGTGTGCCGTCGCGCTGGCTGATGTCGAGTTGCGATTCACCGCCCACGACCCGCAGTCGGGTCTCCGGGCGCCCAGAGGCGGGGTTGACCTGGACGACCTCGCCGCGTTCGTCGTCGCCAAGCCAGGTCAATCCGTCCGAGACCGCCACTGCCGTCCGGGAGATCCCATTGCCCAGCACCGCGCCCGCCAACAGCAGGACACCAAGCGCGGCGGCACCGAAACTCGCCGACGCCCGTCCGCGTCCACGACGGCCGACCAAGCGGCGGACGACGTTCGCCGTACTCTGCCCCACTGTCATACGCACTCTCCCTGGCCCGCTGGGAGCCTATGACAACCTCAGTCGGAACCGACCGTGTATGCCGAACGGCCAGGGAGTTCTTCGCTATCGCACCGCATACGGTATTGATCCGTCGTGACACGACACTCGCATTGCTCCTTTTGCGGCACCTCCTATCCACCGAACGCGCCATGGCCACGCCACTGCGTCGCTTGCGCGCAAGTGTCCTATCTGAACCCGCTGCCGGTCGCGGTCCTCTTGATCCCGGTGGACGACGGCCTGATGACGATCCGACGCGACATCGAGCCACGGCGCGGTCATCTGGCCTTGCCGGGCGGGTTCATCGATGTGGGCGAGTCATGGCAGCACGCCGCGGCCCGTGAGGCGCACGAAGAATCAGGAGTAAGGATCGACCCGGCATCGGTCACACTGTTCGACGCCGCGAGCGCGCCCGACGGCACACTGCTCGTGTTCGGACTGTGCCCGCGGATGACCCGCGCCGATCTGCCCGCCTCCGCGCCGACCGACGAGACCTCGGGATGGGAGGTGATCGACGAGCCGACACCACTGGCGTTCCCGCTGCACACCGCTGCCGCCCAGCGATACTTCGATAGGCAGAACGACTGACCCGAGTGTCCGCCCTTGGTATGACGGCACAGGCCACGAACAGGGCTAATGTCATTGGGGTCGGGGAAGCACTGGGGGTGATAGCCCCCGCCGAACGGGGGTCGGCGGGGGCTACCCTTGCCCGGTGACGATCCCCGTGCTGGTGGTCGCGGGCTTCCTCGGTTCGGGGAAGACTTCCCTGCTCAACCACCTCCTCCACACCACATCCGGGCTGCGTATCGGCGTCATCGTCAACGACTTCGGTCGGGTCAACATCGACGCCATGACCATCGCCGCCCAGGTTGACGCCATGGTCAGTCTCGGCAATGGGTGCCTGTGTTGCGCGGTCGACGCCTCCGAGCTGGACGAGATGATCGGCAGACTCGCCCCGGCCGAGGACGCACCGGTCGACGTGATCGTCATCGAGGCCAGCGGGCTCGCCGAGCCCCCGGCCATGGTGCGCATGGTGCTGGCCAGCGACAATCCGTTCATCACCTACGGCGGGTTGGTCGAGGTCGTCGACGCGGCCGAGTTCGAGTCCACTCGCGCACGCCATCCCCAGGTCGACAACCACTTGCGTTACGCCGATCTGGTACTGCTCAACAAGATCGACCGGGTTGACGAGCCCACCCGCGACGCACTGCTCGACCTGGTACGCGGTCTGGCGGAGGGAATCCCCGTGGTGCCCACCGAGCACGGCCGGGTCGATCCGGCCCTGCTCTTCGACCCGGTCGACCGACCGGAACCGGCGTGGCGTCAACTGTCCTTTGAGGATCTGGAAGAGCGCGAGCACCACGTGCACGCCGACTACGACAGCGTCGACTTCGCGACCAAGGATCCGGTGCACCCGCAGCGGTTCGCCCAGTTCCTCACCGATCGGCCCGCCGGGGTGTACCGGATGAAGGGCTTCGTCGACTTCGCCGGAACCGACCAGCGGTTCACCGTGCACACGGTCGGCAGCTACGTCTCCGTCACCACAGACCCGTGGCCGGACTCGAGCCGAGCGACAGAGTTGGTACTCATTGGCGCCGACCTCGACGCCGAGCTGATCACCTCTGCCCTCGACGCGACAGTCGAACCAGATCCAGCAGCAGTTGACCAGCTCGCCATGGTGTCGATCACCCGCTACCTGCGCGACTGACCACCTTCCCGTCCGCGACTTGTCCGCCCCCGGCGCCCACCTCACGCACGACAGTGGCTCCGTCGACCACGGCGCTCAACCTGCGGTGGCGAACAAGATCCCAAGTCGCCTGCCGAAAAGCTTGCCTTGGCCACACCCCTCGCCCGTAGTGTGTCGGTAATTCACGCACGGTCGAAGGGGTGGACGGGCATGGTTGAGACCATCGCGGGCGGCGAGGTTCGCCACCGGCTGCCGGTGCGCAAGTTATTCGCCGCGAGCGTCGGCAACGCGTTGGAGTGGTTCGACTGGACCATCTACGCGACGTTCAGCATCTACTTCGCCACCGCGTTCTTCCCCTCGGGCAACGACGCCCTCGCCCAGATCAACACCTTCGCCACGTACGCGCTGGCCTTCTTCTTCCGACCGCTGGGCGGACTTCTGCTGGGCCGGTTCGCCGACGTGCGCGGCCGCAAACCCGCGATGCTGCTGACCATCACCCTGATGGCGGGTGGCTCGGTGATGATCGGCGTGCTGCCCACCTTCGAGCAGGTGGGCTGGCTGGCGCCAATCCTGCTGCTGGTCGCCCGGATCGCCCAAGGGCTCTCGCTCGGCGGCGAGGTGTCCAACGCGTCGGCGTATCTCGGCGAGATCGCCCCGCCCGATCGGCGTGGCCGGTACTCGTCGTTCTTCTACATCTCCACCGGCACCGCGGTGCTCACCGCGTCCGTGATGGGTTTCGTACTGGCCCGCGAACTGAGCAAGGCCGACATGGCCAGCTACGGCTGGCGGATTCCGTTCATCCTCGGTGGCGTGCTCGGCATCGTCGGCCTGTGGCTACGGCGCAGCCTGGTGGAGACCGAAGTGTTCGAGGAACACAAGAAGACCGCGCGCAAAATCAAGCGGCCACTGCTGCTCACGCTGCGCGAACACCCCAAGGCTGTCGGACAGCTCGTCGGCTTCACCATGCTGTCGACCCTGTGCTACTACACGTTCTTCAGCGCCCTGACCCCCTTCGCGGCGAAGAGCCGCCAAGCCGACCCGGTCGAGGTGTTCCTCGCCCTGTCGATCGGGACCACGCTGTTCATCGCCCTGCAGTACCCGATGGGGGCACTGGCCGACCGGATCGGCCGCAAACCCCAACTGCTGGCATGGTCGGCGGCGACAGCGATCTTGGTCGTCCCGTTGTCCACCCTGGTCAGGCCTGGTCTGTGGAATCTGGTCGTCGTCTTCTGTGTCGGCCTCGGCCTCTACACCGCCATGACCTCGATCGCCCCCGCGTTGATGAGCGAACTGTTCCCGACCGAGGTCCGCGCCTTGGGGATCGGTGCCTGGTACAACTTGACGGTCGCGATCTTCGGCGGCACCGCGCCCCTGCTGATCAGCGCGTTGTCCGCGGCTGGTTTGGCCACCACGTTCTTCTGGTACGTCGCCGCGGGCGCGGCCATCGCGTTCGTAGTGATTCTGACGCTGCCGGAGACGAAGGGCACCACTCTGCGCTGACAGCG
>JALZNB010000029.1 GCA_030857905.1 Actinomycetota bacterium | reverse complement strand
GGGCCGCCCGGCTGGATCGGCTTCGGTTCCATCCTGGTGGGCGGGACGTGGAAGGACTCGCCGTCGTGATCGATGATGTCGTCGGTCCAGAACTTGCGCAGCAACGGCAGGTATTCCTCAGCCCGCTTGCCCCGACCACGCATGTCGGCGCCGACGGCCGTGTACTCCTCTTCCGACCAGCCGATCCCGAGGCCCGCGTCGATGCGGCCCGCGGAGAGCACGTCGAGGGTGGCCAGTTGCTTGGCCAGCAGCGGCGGGGCGAAGAACGGCAGGTTCACCACCGCGATACCCAACCGGATCCGGCTGGTGTGCGCGGCGAGGAACGCCGTGGCCGCGATCGGGTCGAGCACGCTTCGATAAGCCTCGCCCCAGCGGCCGTCCGGCGGCGAGAGCAGACGCTGGAAGGTCCACAGGGCGTGATAGCCGAGTTCCTCGGCACGGGAGGCGACCGTGATCAGGGAGTCCGGTGTGGCCCACGATCCGGAGACGGGGGCAGCGAATCCGATCTGCACGACCGTCACGCTACCCGCGGCCGATCGGCACCGCCGTGCGCACCCGATTTGGCAGGATGGGGTCATGACCGTCGAAGATCCCCACCTGTGGCTTGAGGACGTGACCGGCGGCGACGCCCTCGACTGGGTGCGCGAGCGCAACGCCGAGGCCGTGACCGCGTTGACCGGCGGCGACCGGTTCGAGTCGATCAGGGCGGGTCTGCTCGAAGTGCTCGACGCCGACGACCGCATCCCGTACCCGAGGCGGCGCGGCGCGTACCTCTACAACTTCTGGCAGGACGCCGCCAACCCGCGCGGGCTCTGGCGGCGGACCACCATCGAGCAGTACCGGATGGCGACGCCGGAGTGGGAGATCCTGCTCGACGTGGACGCGCTCGGCGAGCGCGAGGGCGAGAACTGGGTGTGGAGCGGGGCGTCGGTTCTGCCTCCCGATCACGAGTTGGCGCTGGTCGAGCTCTCGCGCGGCGGCGCGGACGCGATCGTCGTCCGGGAGTTCGACCTGCGCACGCGGGAGTTCGTGCCGGGCGGGTTCAGCGTGCCCGAGGCGAAGACGCAGGTCCGGTGGATCGACGTGGACCGGGTCTACGTCGGCACCGACTTCGGCGACGGCTCGCTGACGACCTCCGGTTACGCCCGGATCGTCAAACAGTGGCAGCGCGGCACCCCGTTGAGCGAGGCGGAGGTGGTGTTCGAGGGCAAGGTCGACGACGTCACGGTGTACGCCTATCACGACCACACCCCCGGATTCGAGCGTGATCTTTTCGGCCGGTTCCCCGGCTTCTTCAGCTCGGAGGACTTCGTCAGGACCGCCGATGGCCTGGTGCGCATCGATGTGCCGGAGGACGCCACCATCGACATCCACCGCGAGTGGCTGGTGATCCGGCCGCGGTCGGAGTGGACGGTCGCCGGGACGACGTATCCGTCCGGGTCGCTGCTGATCGCCGATTTCGACGCCTACCTCGCGGGCTCGCGCGAGTTGACCGTGCTGTTCGAGCCGGACGAGCACTCCTCGCTCAAGGGCTTCAGTTGGACCAGGCACCACCTGATCCTCAACCAGCTCACCGATGTGAAGACCCGGCTGGAGGTGCTGACGCCGGGCCCGTCCGGCTGGACACGGTCGAGTCTGCCGGGCGTGCCCGAGCTGGGCACCGCGGACGTGATCGACACCGACCCGGACGAGAGCGACGAGTACTTCCTCAACGCCAGCGGCTATCTGCAACCGTCGACGTTGGTGCGCGGCGAGATCGGTGGCACCGTCGAGACGCTGAAGCAGGCACCGACGTTTTTCGACACCGACGGGCTGACCGTCGAGCAGCACTTCGCGACCTCTGACGACGGCACCCAAGTGCCGTACTTCGTGGTGTCCGGGCCGCGCACAGACGGTCCGACGCTGCTCTACGGCTACGGCGGCTTCGAGGTCTCGCTGACGCCGGGATACAGCGGTGGTCTCGGGCGGGGTTGGCTGGCTCAAGGCGGCACATACGTGGTGGCGAACATTCGCGGCGGCGGCGAGTACGGCCCACGCTGGCACGACGCGGCACTGCGGGAGAACCGGCCACGAGCGTATGAGGACTTCGCCGCTGTGGCTCGTGACCTCGTCGCGCGCGGTGTCACCACCCCGGCGCGGTTGGGTGCGCAGGGCGGCAGTAACGGTGGCCTGCTCACCGGGGTGATGCTGACGCGGTACCCGGACTTGTTCGGCGCGGTCGTGAGCCAGGTGCCGCTACTCGACCTGCGCCGGTATCACCTGCTACTGGCGGGCGCGTCCTGGATGGCCGAGTGGGGCGACCCTGACGACCCGGCGGATTGGGCCTACCTGAAGGAATTCTCGCCGTACCACACAGTCCACAGTGGACGTGAATACCCGCCGTCCTTCTTCGTGACCTCCACTCGCGACGACCGGGTGCATCCTGGCCACGCCAGGAAGATGGCGGCCCGGATGCTGGAGCAGGGACACACGCCGCGCTACTACGAGAACATCGAGGGTGGTCACGGGGCGGCCGCGGACAACGCCCAACGCGCGTTCATGTCGGCGATCGTCTACGAATTCCTGCTGAGCACACTGACATGACCTGTCAGGCGGTGTCTGTAAGGTTCTGACTGTGTTGGCACTGCACTGTCTGTGCCTGGCCTCAGGGGAGATAGCGCTCTGGGCCGAGGACTCCAAGCTACCCGTGCGCGCGGGTCGAGTAACGCGCGCCGCTGTCCGGCACCCGTACGCGGTCGGTGGTCGTGGGCTGGCCGAGCGGGTTCGGGTGGTTGGGCGCGCGTCGACGGTGCCGGTGCTGTTGCCGTCCTTCGCCTCCACACCGGTCGCTTCCCCGGAGTTGGTGCGCGATCCGTTGGCGGGTGGGCGATCGCCTACGGGTGCGGTGCGGCTACGGCCGTGGCTGGTCTCTGTCGTCAGCGGGCCGCCCGCGGACATGCTGGCGTGGCTCGGCGACATGGGTTTGCGTGCCTACGACGACTCGCAAGCGGACATCCGGGTAGGCGCGAGTGTGCGGTTCCTTCGGGGGGTCGGCGCGTTCGCCGAGGACCTCGTGCTCAGGGGACGGGTGTTGCCCGCCATCGTCACCGAGACCCGTGGGACGGTCGCACGGTGGCGACCCGCGCTCTCCGGTGCCGATTCGGCCAGGTTCGCCCGGTTGTGCGACCGTGTACCGCCCGCGTTGCGGGCCGAGCAATACGAGTCCGACCTCCTGGACGGCCGCGCGGCCGACGAGGTCTTGCGTCCCCTGCTCGACGCACTGGTGGATGCCGAGGCCAGGAAGCGACTGACCGAACTGGGCCCGACCGGGCAGCTCCGGCCGGAGGAGAAAGCCGCTGCCGCGTTGCTCGGCGCGCTCAGCGGTGACCCGCGTCTGGACGCGCCCGCTGATCAGGTGACGCGGCTGTGCCAACAGCTCGACAAGTGGCGGGCGAGCGCATCGCACGAAGGTCCGGTCCGAGCCTGTTTCCGCCTGCGCTCGCCCGGTCAAGCCCGGGACTCCGCCGACTGGACGGTCGAGTTCCTGCTTCAGGCGGCGGACGATCCGAGTGTGCTGGTGTCCGCCGCCCACGTGTGGCTCGGCGACCAGGACTCCGTGCTGGGACGCTGGATCGCCGAGCCCGCGGAGTTGCTGCTCGCCGAACTGGGCCGGGCGACCCGGGTGCTGCCCGATCTGGACGCGGCGCTGCGCGAGGCGCACCCCGTCGGCCTCACCCTCGACGCCGATGGTGCCCACCGCTTCCTCACCCGCGCGGCCGCACTCGACCAAGCCGGGTTCGGCGTCTTGCTGCCGTCGTGGTGGCACGGTTCGGCGGGTGTCGGTCTGCGGTTGACGACGACGAGTCAGGGCACCGCGGGCACGGTCACCCGCGACAGCGTCCTGGGCAAAAACGAACTGGTCAACTACCGCTGGGATCTCGCCATCGGCGATCTCACGCTCACCGAGCAGGAGTTGCGCGAGCTGGCGGCGGCGAAGGTCCCGCTGGTGGAGGTACGCGGCCAGTGGGTGCACATCGACCAGCGTCGGCTCGCGGCCGGGCTGGCCTTCCTGGAGAGTTCCGGCAGTGGCCGGATGAGCGCGGGCGAGGTCCTCGAACTGGCCGGGATGCCCGCCGAGGAGTCCGCGTTCCCGGTCCCGGTGGTGGGCATCGGCGGCACCGGCTGGCTCGCCGATCTGCTCGGCGGCACGGTCGAGGCCGTCCTCGATCCAATCGACACCCCAAAGGGTTTCACCGCCGAACTCCGCCCCTACCAGCGGCGCGGACTGGCCTGGCTCGCCTTCCTCGATCGCGTCGGCCTCGGCGCCTGCCTCGCCGACGACATGGGCCTGGGCAAGACCGTCCAGTTGCTCGCCCTCGAAGTGCTCTCACGAACCACTGAAGAGCGGCGGGCGACGCTGCTCATCTGTCCGATGTCCGTGGTCGGCAACTGGCAGCGCGAAACGGAGCGGTTCGCCCCGGACCTGCGGGTCCACGTCCACCACGGGGCCACCCGACTCACCGGCGTCGAATTGGCCGACGCGGCGGCGAAGGTTGACCTGGTCATCACCACCTACGCCATCGCCGCGCGCGACACCGCCGAACTGGCCGAGTTGAGCTGGGACCGAGTCGTCCTCGACGAGGCGCAGAACATCAAGAACAGCGCGTCCCGGCAGTCGCGGGCCGTACGATCGCTGCCCGCCCGACACCGGGTCGCCCTCACCGGCACGCCGGTCGAGAACCGGCTCGCCGAGCTGTGGTCGATCATGGATTTCGCCAACCCCGGACTGCTCGGGCCCCTCGCCAGGTTCCGCGCGCGGTTCGCCGTCCCGGTCGAACGACACGGCGACGAGGACGCGGCCGCCAGGCTGCGCCGGATCACCGGTCCCTTCGTCCTGCGCCGGGTGAAGACCGACCAGACGATCATCGACGACCTGCCGGACAAGCTGGAGATGAAGCAGCTCTGCAACCTGACCGCCGAGCAGGCCTCGCTCTACCGCGCGGTCGTCGACGACATGCTCAACAAGATCGATGAAAGCGAAGGCGTGCAGCGTAAGGGTTTGGTGCTGGCGACGATGACCAAACTCAAGCAGGTCTGCAATCACCCCGCCCAGTTCCTCGGCGACGGCTCCCGGATCTCCGGTCGCTCCGGCAAGCTCGCCCGGCTGGAGGAAACGCTGGAGGAAGTGCTCGCCGACGGCGACCGGGCGTTGTGTTTCACCCAGTTCGCCGCGTTCGGCGGGATGCTGGTCCCCCATCTGTCCGCCAGATTCGACACCGAGGTGCTGTTCCTGCACGGCGGCACGCCGAAGAAGCAGCGCGACGCGATGGTCGAGCGGTTCCAGTCCGGCGACGGACCGTCGATTTTCCTGCTGTCGCTCAAGGCTGGCGGCACCGGCCTCACTCTCACCGCGGCGAACCACGTGATCCACATGGACCGGTGGTGGAACCCGGCGGTGGAGGACCAGGCCACCGACCGCGCGTTCCGCATCGGACAGCGTCGAGACGTGCAGGTGCGCAAGTTCGTCTGTATCGGCACCCTTGAGGAGCGCATCGATCAGATGATCGAGCAGAAGAAGGCGTTGGCGCGGTTGGTCGTCGGCGCCGGTGAGAGCTGGCTGACCGAGCTGTCCACCGCTGAGTTGCGCGAACTCGTGTCGCTGTCCGAGGAGGCCGTCGGTGAGTGACGAATGGTGGCGGGACGAGCCGACGCGCACCATTCGGACCGACAACGGGCTGCGCGCGCGCAGCCGGCGCGGCGACATCGCCAGGACGTGGTGGTCGCGGCGGTTCCTCGAAGTGCTGGAATCACTCGGCATGGGCGGGCGACTCGAACGCGGGAAGCGCTACGCCCGCGCGGGCCAGGTGTTGAGCCTGACCCTGTCGACCAGCATCGTGGTGGCACAGGTGCAGGGTTCGCGGACCGACCCGTATCGGGTGCGCATCGGGATCAAGGCGTTCAGCGGCGAGCAGTGGGCGAGGATCGAGCGAGAGTTGGCGGCACAGGCGCTGTTCCTGGCGAAGTTGCTCTCCGGCGAGATGCCCGCGAACATCGAAGAGGTATTCGCCCGCGTCGACCTGCGGCTGTTCCCGGACAACTTCCGGGAGTTGTCGATGGAGTGCACGTGCCCGGACTGGGAAGTACCGTGCAAACACCTGGCCGCCACCTGCTATCTGCTGGCCGAGTCGTTCGACGATGACCCGTTCCAGATCCTCGCGTGGCGCGGGCGCGGACGCAAGGAACTGCTGGAGAGCCTGCGTTCGCTGCGCGATCGGACCAGGGCCGCCCCGGTCGCCGACGACGGCGAGCCACTGTCGGCCGTCCTGGATTCGTTCTGGGGCAAGCCGACCGGCCCGTCCGTCATGTCGACCGACGTTCGCGACGACGCGGTGCCGGACGCGCTGCTCGACCAGATCGACCCGTTGCCGGTGACCCTGCACGGCCGTCCGCTGGTCGACTACCTGCGGCCCGCCTACCGGAACATGGGTTCATCGTGAGCAAGCTCGCGGGCCGGGTGGCCGAGGTTTCCGAAGAATTGTTGCGTCGCAAGAAAGTGGTGGCTCCGCTGGAGGTGCTGCTCGGGCTGGGATGGCTCAGTCGTCGCACGATCCAGGCGTGGGAACAGGGACAAGCCGACCATGTGGACCAGCTCGCCGCCGTGCCGACCGCACGTATCACCGAGGCGATGACACTCCTGACGGTCTGGGCAACCGGTCGAGGACTGCTCGGGTCCGAAGTGGACTATGTTTCCGCGACTCGTGACCGGCGACCGCTCCGGTTCACCGTCGACGGCGACGAGCGGACCTACCGTACCCACTGGACCGACCCGGCGTCCCCGATGAAGGCACCCAAGGTTCCCGATCTGGTGGTCTTGCTGGCCGAGAAGAACTGGTACTGCGCGCAGTGCGCGGAAACCGGTGACCTGTACGTCGTCGAGGACGAGGTCACGCTGTGCCTCGACTGCGTGGACCTGGGACACCTGAGTTTCCTGCCCTCCGGCGACGCGGCCCTCACCCGGCGGGCACGCAAGGCCAGCGGGCTCGCCGCCGTGGTGATGCGCTGGAACAAGGGCCGCAAACGCTTCGAGCGTCGCGGAATCCTGGTCGAACACGGCGCCCTGCGCACAGCGGAGGAACAGTGCCTCGCCGACGAGGACATCCGTGAGCGCCGCAAGGCCCGCGACCGCGACCGGCGCGCGGTACAGGACGTCGAGTTCCAGGGGGCGTTCGCGGACCGCATCGCCGACCTGTTCCC
>JALZNB010000128.1 GCA_030857905.1 Actinomycetota bacterium | reverse complement strand
GTCTCGGCCAGGGCGAGCAGGCGCGGCAAGCAAGGGTCCTGGCTGGTCGGGACCGTACTGGTCGCCGCGGGTCTCCTCGCGGTGGTCAGCGGCTGGCTGCTCACCGACACCAACCCCAACCGGGGCGAGGCCCTCAAGACCGGCGGTCTCGCGGCGGGCTCGGTGGTCGCGCTCTACGCGTTGTGGCTCAACGACCGGCGGCGACGCACCGACGAGGAACGGCAGTCCCTGGAACGCGACCGGCAGGAACTGGAATCGACCCGGGCCGACCACGACCGGGAACGGGTGGCGGACGAGCGCTTCGCCCGCGCGGTGGAGATGCTGGGCAACGAGGCCGACCAGGTCCGGGTCGGGGCGCTGCACGCGTTGGCCGGGCTGGCGCGCAACCGGCCGTACTACACCCAGACCGTGCTGGACGTCTTCTGCTCCTACCTGCGGCGGCCGTTCTCGTTCAAGCCCGCGAACGGTGAGGTCGACCAGAACGAACGCCAGGTGCGGATCACCGCACAGCGATTGATCGCGAACCTCCTGCCGCCTGCCACGCAGGCCGACGCACCGCACTACGACCTCGACCTGACAGGTGCGGAGCTGGAGTACTTCGACCTCTCGAAACGGGTCATCGGCAGGCTCATCATGCGGGTCACCGTGCTGCACGAGTCGAACGCGCTGTCTGGCTCCCGAGTCCACGGCAACGCGTACTTCACCAGCGCGCGAACCCTGGGCAGGTTGTACGTCGACAACGTCGACTTCCACGGCAAGGCCTGGTTCAGCAAGTTCAGCGGCGACGGGCCGGTTCACCTCGAAGGCACCCGGTTTCGCGGACCGACGAAGTTCCGGGACGCGACGTTCACCGAACTCGACATCGAAACCCCGCCGGACAGGGAACCGACACCCCTCCCCATGAGTCGATAACCCTCGTAGGGTTCCTGGCAGGAGGATTCGATGGCGTTCTACGGTGATCCCGACGAGCTGGACCGGCTCGCCGTCCAGATCGAGACGCGGGCCGACGAGGTGCGCAAACACGGCGCGGACATGGACACCCAGGCCGGGGCGATGCGGTGGAAGTCCATCGCCGCCGACCGCTGCCGGGAGACGGTCACGGCCGACCGCAAGACCCTCGACGACACGGCCGTCGGGCTCGACGACGCGGCCGCGGTGCTGCGCGCGCACGCCCAACAGCTCCGGGAGCTGCTCGCGGCCATCAAGCGGATCGCCGAGTCGGTCGTCAACTGGTTCAACGGCGCGATCGAACGGTTCAACCAGGCGGTCGAGAGCTTCAAGAACGCCGTCAAGGACATCGCCGACTCGGTCGGCGACGCGCTCGGCTTCGGCGGCGGCGACCAGCCCAAGGCTCCGGTCCCGCCGTGGAACGGGTGGAAGTACCAACCGGACTCGCTGCCCGCGGCAGGCGACAAGGAATGGCTCGAGGTCGGCAAGTTCATGTCTGCGCAGGGGGTTGCCTGATGTCCACTACGACTCCGGCGGCGCATCGGCTCACGCTGACCGCCGCGGAATTCTCCCACCTGGTCGACCGGCTCGACGTGGACCTGCCGCCGGATTGGCGGCCCGCCCCCGACATCGGCGCCGGATCGGAAGCCGCGCTGCTGGACAAGGGCGTGCTGCAGGGCTCGGGCGACCTGGTGAAGGTGCACCCGTCGATCGAGGCGAACGTGCGGATCATCGCGGGACCGCAGATCATGTTCGACACCACCGCGACCTGTGGCAGCAAGGGTTCGCGCAGTCTGCACGTGATCTCGGGGGCGCTGGGGGCATCGCTGTTCCTGCTGCCGGAGGCGGGTGTCGAGCTGTCGATGTTCAGCTCGGTGGATCTCGGCCGGGAACTCGTGCGGGCCGTTCCTGAGCCGGACGCCACCGGTATCGGGTCCACACTGGACAGTGCGGAGGCGCCGGAACCGTTGCGGGGCACCGTTCCCCTGGCCGCGTTGCATGAGCTTGGCGTCGCGGACCTGCTGCGCGAGGCCGACCCGGACGCACCGGGTTACGTGCTGGCCGAGTTGCACCTGCCGAAGGCGGAGGCGGAGTTCGCGCTCGCCGTGGTCAAGCGCACCGATGGCGTGCTGCGCTGCCTGGTCACCGCGTTGATCGGCGCGGGTGTCCGCACGGCCCAGTTGACCTGGCTGCACAGCGACACCGGCTGGGTCGGCATCCAGCCCGCCGCGACCGGCGCGGGCCGCAAACTGGTCGAACTGGAGCCGGTCGACCGCGCCGACCTCGGGGTCTGGGTGGCGCCGTACGTGTCGGAGGCCCTGACATGACGCGAACCGAACCGGGCGTGTCCAACATCAGCGTCACCGGCGGCGCGGGTGGCAGCGACGCGTTCTACGAGGACCTGGCCGCGATGGGCGACCTCACCGACAACGTGGCGGGCACCACGCTCGGCATCGCGGTGACGAGCCACAAGTACCTCGCGGACCCGAACGTGCTCGCCTCCGCGCTGCTCAATCCCGTTGGTGTGGTCCGGTTCGAGGGCGCGATGCTGGGGGCGCTGGACGGGCCGAGCGGACTGACGGCGACCTCGGCGGCGATCGGGTTGCGCAGCGTCGCCTTGCAGGCGACCAATGCCGCCTACCAGGCAGTCGACGATCTGAACGCCAAGGCTCTCGACGCGAGCCGGTGGCTCGCCGGGGCGGCGGTCGTCACCATGCCGGGGCTCGCCGTGGCAGGCGTGGGCGGCATCGCGGCGGACGTGTACCTCAACTACGACGGCGACTGGCAGAAGTGGCTGGTCGAACACCCCGGGATGATCGACACGATCCTGGGCATGTCACCGGGCGCGCTGAGCGCGCTGGGGTTGCCGACCGACCTGGCGACGTTGACCGAACTGATCGCCGCCGCATACCCGGACGGCGATCCACGGCTGATCAGCAACGGCCTGGACCTCGATCCGCGGACCGTCACCCCACCGCAGGGCCTCGGCGACCTGATGGACGGGTTGGACTACCGCAACGGCCAGAACAGCGACAAGCCCGGCGAGGGCAGCAACATCGATGTCCGGGCCATCAAGGACGCCAACGGGAACATCACCGGCTACGTGGTGGACATCCCCGGCACCAAGGTGTGGAACGCGCCGCTCATGGACGACCAGAACAACGCCAACGACTTCGGCACCAACATCGACGGCATCGCGGGCAACGAGACCGTTCTCCAGGAAGGCATCGAGCAGGCGCTGCGGGACGCGGGGGTCCCGCGAGACGCGCCGGTGATGCTGGTCGGACACAGCCAGGGCGGCATCGTCGCCGCGCGCGCCGCCAACGATTTCGTCAACAACGGCAGCTACAACGTGACCCACGTGGTGACAGCGGGCTCCCCGGTGGGCAACATTCCGATCCCGGACAGCGTGCAGATGCTGTCCCTGGAGAACAACGGCGACGTCGTCCCCCATCTCGACGCCCGCGAGAACCCGGACGCCGACAACCGCACCACGGTGAAGTTCGACAACCAAACCGGCACCGTGGGCGGCAATCACGCCATCAGCGGGCCGGATGGCCAAGACGGCAACTACGAATCGGCCGCACGGCAACTCGACAGCGGCGACAACCCGTCCGTCACGCGGTTCCGCGACAGCGCGGGCGCTTTCCTCAACGGCACCAGTGTGGACTCACACGAGTACAAAGTGGAGCGAGAACCGTGAGGTTGGCGCTCGTGGTGGTGACCGCGGGCGCTGTGCTCGCGGGCTGCGCGAAGTCGACACCCGCGCCCGTTTCCGAGGACTTCAAGACAGCGGTGAACAGTCTGCTGACCGGCTCGTCCGCCACCCCGACATTCGACGCCGTCACCTGCGGCAGCGTCCTCGACGCACCCGGCGACGACCAGGTGGTGATGTGGTCCGACGCCCAGGTGCCAGGCGGATCGGCGGACAAGTTACTCTCGGCCGGGATCGCCGCGGGGTGGCAACCCCAGCGGGCCGCGGGGTTTGACCTGTTCCTCATCGGCCCGAACGACGTGAGATTCGCCTTGCGGGGCACACAGGTTCGGGCTGAGCGGGCCAAGTGCTCCATCTCGGGCCGAAGCCAGGACCTTGCCGTCGACGTGCGACCCGACCTGACAGCGGGCCAGGTCGATGCCATGTCCGAGCAGTTCGGCCCCGCCGCGGCCGCGGCTCGTGCGATCCACCGAACCATCGGGAAACCGTTGGACACCAAGGAATTCCCGGAGTCCGGGAAGATCACCGACGCGACCGGACTGTCGCTGTCCACCTGTGGAGAGAAAGGCGGCCCTCGCGGGGCCGGTTGGAACGCATCGGTAAAGCACGAACTCGCCGGAAGCGCCGACCCGGCCACGCTGGAACAGGACATCATCGACGCCCTGCCATCCGGCCTTCAGATCGATGAACGCCCCAAGCAGCCCGGCTACTTCCAGGCATCCGCGGCCGGAGTCGACCTCAGCGTGTCCATCGCGCCGAAGAAACAACCGGACGGATCACCGCGAGTCGAGTTCACCCTCACCATGTCCGCGGACTGCACACCGGTCACCGGGCCTTGACCACGTCGACGTTCATTCCCCTGACCACACCATCGGGTTAAGCCGAATACCCCACGGCGGCGCCGGAGGGACCCAGCTCTGGCCCGTCCGTACGCCAGGGGTTCCAGATGAGGAACTGGGGCGCAAGGAAAACGGCGAAGACCGGCTCCCCAGCCTCGTCAACTGCAACCAAGCCACCAAATGGACCGTCCAAATGCTCGACGGCGGCTACATTTACCGGAACGACGCGACCGGGAAATGTCTCGCGGCCACCGCCATCCCCGACTACTGGGACGGGCTGAAGCCGACGGTCAGGGTGATGACGTGCCGCCTTCACCAATCCCAATACTGGGCGTAAACCGCGGCGGCAAGACGACCGCACGTTCCCGGGCCGGTCGTGGTGGTGGGGCCTGTCATGCCC
>JALZNB010000121.1 GCA_030857905.1 Actinomycetota bacterium | reverse complement strand
GAGGACGAGCAGGCGGACGGCGGACACGGCTCTCCCCCGGGAATCACGCGGACAGGTGCCGAGGGGAAGCCGACGGATCGAACATATGTTCTAGAAGCACGGGTGTCAAGACCCCCGCTTCACGCGGTTTTGACGGAACACTCCGCCAGACCAGTAGTGTCGGTGGAGCGGCCGCGTTGCCAAGGACCGTATGCGGTAGCGCGTAGCGAGCGCTTGACTCTGAGGTGGGTTCATGCGGCTTGCGGATCTTGTTGACCGTGCTGACGTCGGCACAATCGAGGTAACCGGTCTCGCCTGGAACAGCGACGCTGTCCGGCCCGGCTCTTTGTTCTTCTGTGTCCCGGACTTCGGTGCCGACGAACTCGACACCGGCCACGGCGGCCCCGGCGCGGCACGAGACGCGCTGGCCAACGGTGCTGTGGCACTGGTGGTCGAGCGGCCCCTCGGGCTGGGAGTACCGGAGGTCGTGGTCCCCGACGTGCGGGCCGCGATCGCCGCGATCGCCGCGCGGTTCAACGACAACCCGTCGGAGACGCTGCGGGTCATCGGCATCACCGGGACGAACGGCAAGACGACGACCTCGTTCCTGACCCGCGCGCTGTTCGAGGCCGCGGGCGAGCGGTGCGGGCAGGTCGGCACCATCGCGACGATCATCGGCGGCGTCGAACACGCCATGACCTGCACGACACCGGACGCCATCGAGCAGCAGCGCGGCTTCCGCGCGATGCTCGACGCGGGCGACACCACCTGCGTGATCGAGGTGTCCTCGCACGCCCTGGAGCTGCGCCGGGTGGACTCGACCCGGTTCGCCGCGGCGATCTTCACCAACCTCACCCAGGACCACCTGGACTTCCACGAGTCGCTGGACGCCTACTGGGCCGCGAAACGACGGCTGTTCGAGTTCGGGCCGGGTGTCTCGGTGATCAACATCGATGATCCCTACGGGCGACAGCTGGCCGAGGAGTTCCCGCGCTCGGTGACCTTCTCGATCAACGGCGTGGCCGACTACTCGGCCCGCGACCTGAAACTGGGCGACGACGGCGCGGACTTCGTCATCCACACCCCGTCAGGGCCGGTGACGCTGTCCTCGCCACTGCTGGGGCGCTACAACGTGTCCAACCTGCTGGGCGCCATCGCCGTGGCGAACCAACTCGGCCTCCCGATGGACCTGATCGCCAGGACGGTTCCCCGGATCGGGGCCGTGCCCGGACGGTTGCAGCCGGTCGAGGTCGGCCAGCCGTTCCTGGTGTTCATCGACTACGCGCACACCCCGGACGCGTTGGCCAACGTGCTGCGCGCCGCGCGCGAACTGACCTCGGGGCGACTCATCTGCGTGTTCGGCTGCGCGGGCGAGCGCGACCGGGGCAAGCGCGCGCAGATGGGCCAGATCGCGGTCGACCTGGCCGACGACGTCGTCGTCACCTCGGACAATCCGCGCTCGGAGTCACCGGGGGCGATCGCCGCCGAGGTGTTGGCCGGGGTCAGTGGACCGGCCCACGTCGAGACGATCACCGACCGGCGGCTCGCGATCGCCCGGGCGCTCGAACTCGCGGGTCCCGGCGACACCGTCGTGATCGCGGGCAAGGGACACGAGAAATTTCAGACGGTCGCCGGTGGGCGCACGCTGCCCTTCGACGACGCGACCATCGCGCGCGATGAACTGCTCGCGTCGCGGGTGGCCGTCGGGGATCGCGTCTGATCACTCTGGAGGGTGACCGTCGTGCGGGTCGGGCGCGCGGCGGCGCCCCGACCCCTCGCGTGGATGTCGACCTCGCGGGCGCTGAGCTGACCATGCCCCACACCGAGACCTGACCAGCGGGTACGCGCGCAGCGCAGCTCGATGTCAGCCCCCGGCCACGGGCCGATCGGCATGAGGACAGCACCCCGGTTACGGGCTCGCGCCGACAGCCTGCGTGCCTGCGCGTCCCCCATCTTGGCGACAGCCACGGCCACGATGTCGAACCCGTCCAGCAACGCGGCGACGACACCCACGACGTCGTTGCCCGGTCGTGGCACCAGCGCGAGCCGACCGGGGTCGACACCGATCTCGGCCGCGGCGACGACGCCGAGGGACGGGACGCCGACCACCGCTCCCCACGACCCGCGTGCCGTGGGTTCGGCCAGGAGTGCGAGCAGAAGCCCGATGTCCCGGACGGCGACCGTGCTGCCCCTGCGCAAGCCGGTCCAGGGGAACAGTCCCGCGAGGGCGGCCGGGACGGGCAGGACGTTCGTCGGGTCGGGGCCCGCGGCACGGGTTTCGAGGGCGAGCGCGAGATTCGCCCGGGTCGCGTGGAGTTCGGGGCCTGCCGGTGACGAGACCGGGGTGGACCCGACCTCGTGATGGACAGAGCGCAGTGAACGAACCCGCGCCTCAGCCGGTTCGAGACGCGCCACGGTGAACTCCGGCGGCGAGGTCGCCGACCGCTCTCGGGTTCTTCCCCGCGCCGAGAGCAGTCGACGACCGCACCGCGGCACCTCCCCTGGCGTCATCTGGCGTACCGAACTTGGCCGCGGGGAGGCGGCGGACCGGGACAGGCGGCCTCGACTCCAGCCGTCCCGCGTCGAACAGATGTTCGACGGCGAAAGCATACCCCCTGCCCAGCCACTGTCAACCGCCTCGGCATACTCCCCGCCAGTCAACGCAAGGGGGAACGATGACCGCTGGACCTGGCTACGGGTACGCACCCGGATACGGCTACCCGCCGCCCATGCCACCGAAGAAAACCAAGGCGCCGCTGATCGTCGGGATCGTGGCCGCGGTGATCCTGCTCGGGTTGGGCGTCACCGCGACGCTGCTCTACCTCGACGCGCACGAGGACGGCGGCAGGCCCGCCTCCGGGGACACCCTCGCCGAGGAATGCGACCGGGTCAGCACCGAAACACGCGCGATGATGCGCACCACCAACCCGCACTCCGGCTACACGCCCAACGCGGGCGACGGCAAGAACTACGTGCTCTGCAACTGGGGTCAGACCGAAGGCGTCGACGGTGAGGGGCTGCGCCAACTGACGCTCACCATGTCGGAGTACACCGACGAACCGGAAAAAGCCGAAGAGGACTACGCGCAGACGCTCACGAGCAGGCGCTCCGCGGCGCAGAAACCGGAAGCGGGCGACAAGACCGTCGTCCACAAGATCGACGACATCGGCGACGAGGCGTTCCTCGTCGAACAGTTCACCGGCTCGGCCTTCTTCGCCGTCGACCTGGTCTTCCGCGAGGACGGGCACGTCATCACGGTCGGCTACCAGGGCTGGGACGTGGGCGTGTTCACCAACACCGCGCCGGACCCCAAGCAGTTCGCCGGGCTGGTGGACAAAGCCGCGCGGGAGATCGAAAACGCACTGTAGGAGAACCGGCCGGGGAACCCTGGGGCTCCCCGGCCGGG
>JALZNB010000562.1 GCA_030857905.1 Actinomycetota bacterium | reverse complement strand
GCTCGGGGGCGGTTGCCGGGGGCGGTCATCGAGCAGGGGGACTTCACCGAGGTCGGGGAAACGCTGCTGGCGGGCTCGTTCGATGTGATCATCACCAATCCGCCCTATGTGCGGACCCAGGTTCTCGGTGGGCCGACGGCCGCGCGGTTGTCCGCCCGGTTCGGGTTGCGGGGGCGGATCGATCTCACGCATCCCTTTGTGGCCATGGCGCCTCGGTTGCTTGTGGACGGTGGGGTGTTGGGGTTGTTGTGTTCCAACCGGTTTCTCACCACGCGTGCCGGGGGGAATGTGCGCGAGCTGTTGACGTCGCATTTCCGGGTCGGCGAGGTGTTCGACTTGGGGGACACCCGGTTGTTCGAGGCCGCTGTGCTTCCCGCTGTGGTGATCGCGGTGAAAGGGGCCGGTGAGTCGGCCGCGCGGTATGCCAGTGCGTACCAGTCCGATGGGGAGGGTGTTGGCGGGGATCTCTTCGCCGCCTTGACCGACGATCATGCTTCAACGGTCGCGGTGGGTGGGCGGGTGTTCGACATCTCTGTCGGCACGTTGGCCCACGGTGGTGGGCATCCGTGGCGGTTGAGCACGCCTGATCGGGAGCGCAGGCTGAGCGGGATCGCCGCGCGGACGTGGAAGACCGTGGGCGACGTGGCGCGGATTCGCGTGGGGATCAAGACGACGGCCGACCCCGTCTTCATCGGCGACCACTGGGACACCCTCGCCCCGGACCGCACTCCGGAGCCGGAGTTGTTGCGCCCGTTGCTGACCCACGAGGACATTCGCGCGTGGGAGGCGCCCGGGCCGCCTCGGCTTCGGGTGCTCTACCCCTACCTCGACCAACACCGTCGTCAGGTGATCGACCTGGAAGCGCATCCAGGGGCGGCGGCTTACCTTGGGCTGCACCGGGAACGGCTTGAGGCCCGGGCTTATCTGGCGCGGGCTCGGCGGGAGTGGTTCGAGATCTGGGTGCCGCAGCGGCCCTCGTCGTGGCGGGGGCCGAAGATAGTTTTTCCTGATATCAGCCCGGAGCCGCGCTTCACGATCGATCGCAGTGGCGCGATCGTCAACGGCGACTGCTACTGGATCAGCGTGGACGAGTTGGGTGGTGATGACATGGCGTGGCTCGTTCTGGGCGTGGCCAACTCGTCGTTCGGCACCCGCTTCTACGACGATGTCTGCGGAAACCGGCTCTACGCGGGCAGGCGCCGGTGGATCACCCAGTACGTCGCCCGGTTGCCGTTGCCCGACCCGGACCTGCCCGCCGCGCGAGAGGTCGTTCGGTTGGCGCGCGGGTTGGGGGAGGCGCTGGAGCCGGACGGTCTCGCGTCGCTGGACGAGGCGGTGCGGGTCGCCTTCGGTGGAGTTGAGTAGCCGTACTCAAGACGCGGGGGCGTCGCCGCTTCATGATTTGAGGCATGACCTCCTCCTCGACGAAGAACCCGTCGTCGCCGACCACGACGGCGTTCTTCATTCAGTCGGCGCTGTCGTTCGTGCTGGCTCTTGTGGCGATGACGGTCGGGATCGCGGTCTTACCGGTTGACCCGTGGGTGCGCGCGTTCCTTGGCATCGGCGCGCTGTACCTGGTGACGTCGACGTTCACCTTGGCCAAGGTCGTCCGCGACCGGCAGGAGGATACGAATGTCGCCAGCCGGATCGATCGGGCCAGGGTGGACAAGCTGTTCGCCGAACACGATCCGTTCACCACACCGTCCATCTAGTGCACGACAAGAGGCCCCCGATCAGTGATCGGGGGCCTCTTGGTGGAGCGGACGACGAGATTCGAACTCGCGACCCTCACCTTGGCAAGGTGATGCGCTACCAGCTGCGCTACGTCCGCTTACGTCGTGAACTATAGCCGATGCCTCCGAACCCGTGTCATGGCGGGGTCCCCCACCCTCCAACTGTGAACGGCAGGCGTCCTTCTGGGAAGAAGAGAACCTGATCGCAGCCCGGAGTGGGCGACCAGCGCTGACCAGGAAGCCTAGGATGACCGAAGGGGGTTCCCCAAACGTTATTCGCGTTTGTCGACCGGGCGCCAGATGGATGTGGCATCTTGTTCACCATCGTCACGGCGGCCAGGAGGAGGTGCCGGGTCGTATGACCGGAATTCACCGGCCCCCCTTCGGGGGACGTGGGGACGAGGCCGAGCGACCTGTCGACGGCTCGCCGGAGGCCGCCGCCGCCGAGGATCTCGCGCTGCTGGCTCGACTCCGCGCAGGCGAGAACGCCGCGTTCGGCGAACTGTTCTCCCGGCACGCCGATGCTGTGCGCAGGTTCGCGCGCGGCATCGTCCACGATCGCGCCGAGGTCGAAGACCTGACCGCTGAGGCGTTTTTCCGTGTGTTGCAAGCGATCCGGCGTGGTTCCGGTCCGGTCGACAACGTTCGCGGCTACCTGTTGACCGTCGCCCGCCGAGTCGCGTGGGAGTGGGCGGGGCGTAGGCGTGACGTGCCGGTCAGTGACGAAGAACTCAGTCATCGGGTCGGCGCAGACCCGGACAACACCGGCCAGTCGACTGAGCGCAACCTGATCACCAGTGCGTTCACCAGCCTGCCCGAGCGGTGGCGCACTGTGCTGTGGAAGGTCGAGGTGGAGGGTGAGCGCCCGGCTGTCGTCGCGATGAACTTCGGGCTGAGCCCTAACGCGACCGCCGCGTTGGCCCGCCGGGCTCGCCAGGGTCTGCGCGCGGCCTACTTGCAGGCGCACCTCACCGTCGAGCGCGGTTCCACCGGTTGCCAGTCGGTGTTGGCGAAGCTCGGCGCCTACACCGCGGGCAGTATCAAGGGGACAGAGCGTCGCAGGGTCCGCGCCCATCTGTCCACATGCTCCTCGTGTTCGTCCATGTACGACGAGCTCCAGGACGTCTGTTCCGGTCTGCGGAGGTACGCGGCCTTCATCGCGCCACCGATGATCGCGAGCCTCGCGCTGGTGCAGCACGTGGGCACGACCGCGACGGCAGGCGGAGTCGGTGTGACGGTCAAGGGCTTGCTCGCGGGAGCCAAGACGCAGATCGCGCTCGCCGCCACCTCGGCGGCCGCTGTCGGCGCCTTCGGGTTGGCCTTGATCTCCTGGGGTGAGCCCGCGGGTGACGAGGTCGCTTATGACGACCTCGACGGTCGGCCCGGCCAGGAGTTGGTGCTCGGCAGCAGTGAGGCAGCGGCAGGCACGTCGGCAGGCGGGAATTCCGAGCCGGGGCGGACATCGGCGTCGGACCAGCCCGCCGATGATCCTGGCGACGCGCGAACGCCCGAGACGGACTCACCGGTCGACGATGGTTCGGGTGACAGCGGCAAAGTGCAGCCCGGCCAGGCGCCGGGTGTGGAGGACGTCCCCTCGGTGGCGAGGGGCGACATCACCGGCGCGTCCACCCAGCAGCCCTCTCGTGGCGGTCGGCCGACGAAGACGAAGACCAAGCCGAGTTCGACCTCGCCGACCATGGGCGTCTTCCAGACCCCGACCGGCACCTATGACAACAGCCTCCCGGTGGTCTACCAGGAGGAATCGTTCGAGCAGGACGTCGTCTACTACGAGAACCACGACGTCGTGCGCGAGACCACGCGCAGTACCAAGGTCAACTCCGCTGACCAGACCACCGTCGCCACGCGGTCGACCGAGTACACCAGGAACAGGAACCGATCCGGCGCGGTCCCCGATGACGGATCCATGTCGACTCCGATGACGGCGCGGGCTAGTTGATCAACTTGTGATCCAATGGGACAATCGACCTCGACGAGCGGCCCGGACATTTCACCCGTCAGGCCCAGAGCCGAAGCGGTAACGTGGCTGACGGTGTTGTGACGGACTGTCGTTGTTCGGTAACGCGTTATTCCGGTGACCGAGTCGCCGGTACAGGTTGTCCCGGTTACCCGCGCCGAAGGGTTGGAGATGACGCGTCAGGTCCGCGATAAGGACGGCAGGCTGTGGACCGTGCACGGCACGCTTGAGTGGCGCACTCCGGCCACGGAAGACGATTTCGAGCACGACGTCGCCGCGGGCTATGTGCCGGGCATCGTCATGATCGTCCTGATCACCCTGCTCGGTATCGTCTTGGTGCTCTGGATGCCCGGCAACGTCGTCGTCCCGCTGTGGTTGGTGCTGCTGCTGGTTCTGGCCGCCGCGTTCTTCCCGGCCCGCTGGGCGATGCGCAGACCGTGGACGCTGGTCGCCGAGACCGGTGACGACGGCGACGGCGAGCCGACCGAGAAGTGGATGGGCACGGTACGCGGCTACTTCAGCGCGCGCGGCGAGATCTCGAAGATCGCCAAGGACCTCACCCAGGACACCCAGCCCAGCTACGAGGGTGTGCTCAAACCGTTCCAGTGACGTGTCGGTGCTGATGACACGGGACGCGTCATCACTGACACTGGTGACGTGCCGGAACTGCCCGAGGTCGAGGCCCTAGCGCACCACCTGCGCGAACACGCGGTCGGTCGCGTGGTCGCCCGGGTCGATGTGGCGTCCCTGAGTGTGCTCAAGACGGTGAGTCCGTCGTGGACGGCGTTGCACGGCAGACCGGTCACCTCGGTCGTCCGCCACGGCAAGTACCTGGACCTCGACTGCGACGGACCGCATCTGATCACCCATCTCGCCCGCGCGGGCTGGTTGCGCTGGGCGGACACGATGTCGGCCATCCCGCCGAAGCCCGGCAAGGGGCCGCTGGCGCTGCGGGTGCACCTCGGCCCGCCGGGGCACGGGCCTGGTTTCGACCTCACCGAGGCTGGCACCAGGAAGGGGCTGGCGGTGTGGATCGTGGACGACCCGATGTCGGTCGAGCCGATTGCGACCCTGGGGCCGGACGCCCTCGCCCTCACCCGCGACGAGTTCGCCGCACTGCTCTCGGGGCACAGCGAGCGGCTCAAGACGGTCCTGACCAGCCAACGAGTGCTGGCAGGCATCGGCAACGCGTACTCCGACGAGATCATGCACGTGGCGAGGCTGTCCCCATACGCGACGCCGAGCAGGCTGGACGGCGACGCGGTCGACGGGCTGTACGCGGCGATGCGGTCGGTGTTGACCGACGCGGTCGACCGGTCGGTGGGCCAGGACGCCGCGCGGCTCAAGGGCGAGAAGCGCTCCGGCCTGCGGGTGCACGCGCGGACGGGACTACCGTGCCCGGTGTGCGGCGACACTGTGCGTGAGGTGTCGTTCGCCGACAAGTCCTTCCAGTACTGCCCCACCTGCCAGACCGGGGGCAAGCCGCTCGCTGATCGGCGGATGTCGCGGCTGCTCAAGTAGGGGCCTTGTCACACCTTCGGTGGAACGGGAGCATGACCAGGTGGCCCAACTGCTGACCGAGCGTGCCTTTGTGGGCGTCGTGGCGACACTGGTGGTGCTCGGGCTGTTCGTGGTGCTGTGCCGTCCCCGCAAGTCCGCGTCGGTGCACGACGCCGTGCTCGACGCGGTGCAGCGGTTGTCGAAGGCCGCGCCCGAGCTGCGCAACGGCCTCACCGAGCAGGCGGCCGACCAGGCGACCAACAATCTGCTGGAAATGCTCAAGTGCGTCGCGGTCGGCATCTCCGACGACGAGGGCAGGCTGCTGTCGTGGGACGGGCAGGCCAATGAGCACTACGTGGACCTCGCCGACCAGATCGTCGAAGCGGCTCGGCACGGTCAGCGGGCACACGTCCAGCACGAGAACCTGCAATGTCGCCGTCGGGGAAGCTGCCCGATGCGCACCGCGGTGATCGTGCCGTTGATCATCGACGGCCAAGTCGAAGGCGCGTTGATCGTCGTCGGCGGCGTCGACAGCAAGCGGCTGATCCGCGCGGCCGACGAGGTCGCCCGCTTCCTGTGCATCCAGCTCGAACTCGCCAAGCTCGACGAGTCGAAGCAGCAACTCGCCAAGGCCGAGATCAGGGCGCTGCGGGCACAGATCTCGCCGCACTTCATCTACAACACGCTCAACACGATCTCGTCGCTGATCCGCACCGACCCCGAGCAGGCCCGTGAACTGTTGCAGGACTTCGCCGACTTCACCCGGTACTCGTTCCGTTCGTCCGGGCTGTTTGCCACGCTGGCCGACGAGCTGAGCAACATCGACCGCTACCTGACCATCGAGTGCGCCCGGTACAAGGAGCGGCTGAACGTGCGGCTGCGGATCGCGCCCGAGGTGCAGTCGGTCGTCGTGCCGTTCCTGGTGTTGCAGCCGCTGGTGGAGAACGCGGTGCGACACGGGATCGCGAAGAAGCCCGGCGGCGGGACGGTCGGCGTGTTCGCCCACGACAACGGGTCGGAGGCGCTGATCACCATCGAGGACGACGGCGTTGGGATGGACGCCGACCGGCTGTTCGAGGACCTGCGCGACGCGCACAAGACCGGTTCGCACGTCGGCGTCGGCAACATCAACCAGCGGATGCGGCAGGTCTTCGGCGACGAGTACGCGCTGATGGTGGAGACCGCGCCCGGCGCGGGCATGAAGATCACGCTGCGGGTGCCGAAGTACTTCCCCGGTGTCCGGCCGGATCTGCCGGACTTCGGGGTCGACGAGGAGGAGATGGACGGTCCGGGCGGCCCGGTTCCGCCGCCGAGGGGCCACCCCGGGGACGACCCCGCTTGAACGCCTGCGAGAACTTGTCGAACAAGCTCTATTGTGGGGCGGTATGAGCGTGACGGAGAAGCTGACATCCCGGTTGACCAAGATCGGTGATCGTGGTGACCGGTTGCCCACGGTCGCGGTGGTGCGGCTGCACGGGGTGATCACGCCGACGCCTTCGCCGCTGGCGCGGGGCACAGTCAACATCAACACTGTCGAGTCGGCGTTGACCAGGGCGTTCGACCACGACCGGCTGGTCGCGGTCGCGCTGGCGATCAACTCTCCCGGCGGTGCCCCGACGCAGTCGGCGCTGGTCGCCGAGCGGATCAGGGAGTTGGCGGCGAAGAAGAGTGTGCCGGTGCTGGCCTTCTGTGAGGACATCGCCGCGTCCGGTGGTTACTGGCTGGCCTGCGCGGGCGATGAGATCTTCGCCCACAAGTCGTCGCTGGTCGGGTCGATCGGTGTGGTGAGTGCCGGGTTCGGGCTGGCCGGGCTGCTGGAGCGCTTCGGTGTCGAGCGGCGGGTGCACACCGCGGGGACGCGCAAGGTGCGGCTCGACCCGTTCCAGCCGGAGAACCCCGAGGACGTCGTCTGGCTCAAGGGATTGCAGGGGCAGTTGCACGAGCAGTTCGTCGGCTGGGTGCGCGAGCGCAGGGGCGACAAGCTGACCGGGTCGGACGACGATCTGTTCTCCGGTGAGGTGTGGACCGGGGCCAAGGCGCTTGACCTCGGCTTGATCGATGGACTCGGCACGCTGCGTTCGGTCGTCGCCGAGCGGTACCCCGACGCGGAGATCGCGGTGGCCGAGCCCAAGCGTCCGCTGCTCGCCCGGCTCGGTATCGCGGGCGGTGCCGGGGCGTCGTCCGCATCGGACCGCCTACTCGCCGCTGTCGAGGCGTTGGAAACCAGGGCCAGTTGGTCCCGGTTCGGGTTGTAACGGACCGAAAATGGTAAACGCAGTGTCACAATTCTTGATCTTCGTTCACTAGCCAGTGTGACAGCGGGTTTGACCATGGACAGGTCCCACTAGCGATCGGCAAGATGCAGATCACCGTGAGCACCGCGACAAACATTCCCGGCCTCGTCGTTCTCGCCGTCGACGACGAGCAATCCGGCATGGACATCCTGGTCGAACGCCTCGACGGCAACCGGCATGTCCGGCGTGTGATGAAGGCGTTCGA
>JALZNB010000541.1 GCA_030857905.1 Actinomycetota bacterium | reverse complement strand
CACGCGTCCAGTGGATCGCTCACGGCGTTCGACTCGGTGGTGTAGATCTACGTTGTCCCCCTAAAATTAAAAAAAAACGACAGACTCTTCACCGAGGTGGCCGCGCGGCTACGCGGTGTGGTCGTGCTGGGCGCCGACACCGAGGTGATCTGCTCTTCTCTCGCCCGACACGCGCCGGATGTCCCCGTGCGGCGCGTACGTCCGGGAGACGATGAGCCCATGATCGCAAGCGTTCGCGCTGCCCGCACCCTGGCACGTCCGGGTGATGTCGTGCTGCTCGCGCCCGCGGCCGCCTCCCTCGACATGTTCCGCGACTACGCCCACCGGGGCGATGCGTTCACCGAAGCCGTGCGCGGGCTTCTCCTGGAGGACGACGGCGACCACGAGGTGCGGTGATGGCGGCATCCGAGGCACGGGCACCTCGGCGCGTCGTGCGCGCGACCGGGCGGCTTGTCGCCCTGCGGGTCGCGCTGACCGCCTGGCTCGGCCGTCCGCTGGCCTCCTTCCACCTGGTCCTCGCGGTGTTCAGCCTCCTGACGGTCCTCGGACTCGTCATGGTGCTCTCCGCGTCGACCGTGCTGTCGATCCAGACCGGTGACGGGCTCTACACCGTCTTCAAGAAGCAACTGCTCTACGTCCTGGTCGGCCTGGTCGTGTTCTGGATCGGGGTTCGGGTGCCGCTCGCGCGCATCCGGGCGTCGAGTCCCGGGGCGATGGCTCTCGGTCTGGTCAGTCTGGTTCTCGTGCTCACCCCGCTCGGTTCTCGGGTCAACGGCACCCAGAGCTGGTTTCAGGTCGGGACGTTCTTCTCCTTCCAGCCCGTCGAGTTCTGCAAGATCGCCTTGGCGCTGTGGGGCGCGCACGTGTTGGTCGTGAAACGCGCCGTGCTCTACCGCTACCGGCATCTGCTCGTGCCTGTCGTACCCGCGGCACTGCTGATGTTCGCGCTGGTGATGCTCCAACCCGACCTCGGCGGCACAGTCACCCTCGGCATCGTGCTGATCGCCCTGCTGTGGTTCGCGGGCGCGCCGATGCGGCTCTTCGGCGCGATCGCCCTCGGCGCCCTCGCGGGGGCCGCGCTGTTGGCCGTCGGCACCGGCTATCGACTCGCCAGGGTGGTGAGCTTCTTCAGCCCGGAGGACGACCAAACGGCCAGTGGCTACCAGGCGTTGCAGGCGCGGCTCGCACTCGCCGATGGTGGCCTGTTCGGACGGGGACTGGGCCAGGGATCGTCCAAGTGGGACTTCCTGCCCAACGTGCACAACGACTTCATCTTCGCCCTGATCGGCGACGAACTCGGCCTGCTCGGCTGCGCTCTGGTGCTCGGCCTGTTCGCCATGCTGGCCATCGTCGGCATGCGCATCGCCACCCGCAACATCGATCCCTGGATCAGGATGGTCGCGGCCACGCTGACGGTGTGGCTGGTGGGCCAGGCCGCGATCAACATCGGCTATGTCGTGGGATTGCTGCCGGTCACCGGCATCACGCTGCCGTTGATCTCCTCCGGCGGCACCTCCATCGTGGTGACCATGCTGGTGTTCGGAATCCTCGCTAACTGTGCGCGCCATGAGCCCGAAGCGGTGTCGGCACTACGCTCTCAGGGGCCGGGTCGCTTCGGCAGGCTCATGCGGCTGCCCGCACCCGATCCGTATCAGCCGCCGAAGAAGCGCAAGCCGGTCCGGCCGTCGGCGCCGCCGCGCGGCATGGGCAGGCCGACCGGGAACGCGGCCCGACGCCAGGCGTCGGAACGGCAGGGTCGCGGCACGGCGGTGAGACAGACAACGAGACAGAAGGCAAGCCGCGGGGATCCGCGGACCGCTAAAGGAGGACGTCGTTGACCGTAGGTCCCACTGGTGGGAGCCAGACCGCTCGCAAGGGCCCGTGCGTGGTCATCGCGGGCGGTGGCACGGCCGGGCACATCGAGCCCGCGCTCGCGCTCGCCGACGCGGTGATGCGGCTGCGTCCTGATGCCAGGGTGGTCGCACTCGGCACCGAACGCGGTCTGGAGAGGACGATCGTCCCGGCCCGCGGCTACCAGCTTGAGATGATTCCCCCGGTCCCCATGCCGCGCAAACCGAATGTCGACCTGCTGAAGCTGCCCCTGAAGGTGCGTGCGGCGGTGAAGACGACCCGAGACCTGCTCGACCGGGTCGGCGCGGACGTGGTCGTCGGGTTCGGCGGCTATGTCGCGCTGCCCGCCTACCTCGCCGCGCGCGGCCGGGTGCCGATCGTGGTGCACGATTCCAATGCCAGGGCGGGGTTGGCCAACAAGGTCGGTGCCCGCTTCGCCGACCGGGTCGCGGTCGCGGTGCCGGACACCGGGCTGCCCAGGGCCGAGGTGATCGGCATCCCGTTACGAGAGTCGATCATCAACCTGGACCGCGCCGCGCTGCGGGCCGAGGCCCGCCGGTTCTTCGGTCTCCACCCGACCGCGCCCACGCTGTTGGTCTTCGGTGGTTCCCAGGGCGCGCGGTCGATCAACACCGCGGTCTCCGGCGCCGCGCGCGAGCTGGCCGAGGCGGGGATCGGGGTTCTGCACGCGCACGGCCCGAAGAACACGCTCGTGGTGCAGGAAGTTCCGGGCGCGCCCCGGTATGTCTCGGTGCCCTATCTGGAGCGGATGGACCTCGCGTACGCGGCGGCCGATGTCGCCCTGTGCCGGTGCGGTGCGATGACGGTGGCCGAGGTGTCCGCCGTTGGCCTGCCCGCGGTCTATGTGCCGCTGCCGCACGGCAACGGCGAGCAGGCGCTCAACGCCGCGCCGGTCGTCCACCAGGGCGGGGCGCACTTGGTGCCGGACGAGCATCTCACCCCCGCCAAGGTCGTCGAGTTGGTCGTCCAGATGCTCACCAACCCCGCCGCGCTCGCCGCGATGGGTGTCGCGGCGGCCAACAGCGGTCACCGGGAGGCGGCCGACGTGCTGGCGAGGATCGTGCTCAACACCATCGGCAGTGCGGCAGTCGCCTCGTGACCACCGCCGACCGCGTGCTCGAACGCGCGCACCTGATCGGCATCGGTGGTGCCGGGATGAGCGGCATCGCGCGCATCCTGTTGGCCAGGGGCAAGTCGGTGTCCGGGTCCGACGCGAAGGAGACGCTGGCGTTTCTCACCCTGCGGGCACAGGGCGCGATCATCGCCATCGGGCAGCGGGCGGAGAACCTCGACCTGATGCCCGATGGCGTGACCGCCGTCGTGGTGTCCACGGCGATCAAGGAGTCGAACCCGGAACTGGCCGAGGCCAGGCGCCGGGGCATCGCCGTGGTGCACCGCTCGCAGGCACTCGCCGAGTTGATGCGTGGTCACCGCGTCGCCTGTGTGGCGGGAACGCACGGCAAGACCTCCACCACCTCGATGCTCACGGTGGCGTTGCAGCAGTGCAGGCTCGACCCGTCGTTCGCCATCGGCGGCCACCTCAACGACTCGGGCGCGAACGCCCACCACGGAACGGGCGGGATCTTCGTCGCCGAGGCGGACGAGAGCGACGGGTCGTTCCTGGCGTTCCGGCCGTCGGTCGCCGTGGTGACCAACGTCGAAGCCGATCATCTCGACCACCACGGCAGCGTCGAGGCGTATGTGGCGGTGTTCGACGCCTTTCTCGACCAGATCGAGTCAGACGGCGTGCTCATCGCCTGTGCCGACGACCCGGGCGCGGCCGCGCTCGCCGACCGCGCCGAGGCCAGGGGAATCCGGGTCCGCCGCTACGGCAGGGCGGCGACCGCGCCGTCGGATGCGACCTTGCTGCGCTACAAGCCCATCGCCACCGGCGGCATCGCCCGGATCTCCCTCGACGGCCAGGAGATCGCGATCGGCGTGGCGCTGCCTGGCGAGCACATGGCCGACAACGCGCTCGCCGCCCTGCTGGCGGGCTTGGAACTGGGTGCCCCGCTGGCCGAACTCGGCGCGGGCATCGCCGCGTTCGGCGGTGTGCGCAGGCGCTTCGAGCACAAGGGCACGGTCGGGGGAGTGCGGGTCTACGACGACTACGCCCACCACCCGACCGAGGTGGACGCGCAGTTGCGCGCCACCAGGCCCGCCGCGGGTGATGGCCGGGTAGTGGTGATCTTTCAGCCGCACATGTACTCGCGCACTCGGGATTTCGCCGCGGAGTTCGCCACCGCGCTCGGCCTCGCCGACGAGGTCGTCGTGCTCGATGTGTTCGGTGCGCGGGAAGAGCCGCTGCCCGGGGTCAACGGCGCGTTGATCGCCGACTCGGTGCCGTTGCCCAAGGAGTTCGTGCACTACGAGCCCGCCTTCGACAAGGTGCCGACGTTGGTGGCCGACCTGGTCCATGACGGTGACCTGGTGCTGACGATGGGCGCCGGTGACGTCACGATGCTCGGGCCGGAGCTGATCGCCGAACTCGAACGGCGGACCGACCGGGCATGAGCCAGGACCGGCCGCGGCGCCGACCGCCGAAGAGCACCGGCACGGGCCGACGCACGGGCGGCCGGGCCAAGCGCGGGCTGTCGGCCCGGCGT
>JALZNB010000523.1 GCA_030857905.1 Actinomycetota bacterium | reverse complement strand
AGGGCAGCACGATCACGAAGTAGACGACCGAGGCGACGATCAGGAAGTTGATCCCGGCGTTGATCACCATGCCGATGTTGACGAACGTCTCCTCGGTGTCGCCGATGATCCGGAAACCGAGACCGTCCGCGGCGTTCTTGCCACCGATCGAGTTGATCAGTGGCTGGATCAGGCCATTGGTGAACGAGGTGACGATCGCGGTGAACGCCGTACCGATGACCACCGCGACCGCGAGATCGATGACATTCCCGCGCATCAGGAAGTCTTTGAAGCCCTTCAGCACGCACGCACTCCAATTCTTGGTGGACGGTGTGGACCAACCGTCCCGGGCATATGGGCTATCGGAGGGTAACTGTTACCGGTTGTCCCAGTGAGATCGCCGCCACCTGTGTCGCGGAATCCCTCGGGAGCGCGATGAGAACCAGGCTGCCCTTCGCCTGCCCTCGCCCGGATTCGGCGGTGCGCACCGCCACGACAGCGGCGTCCCTGGCGAGAACGACCGGATCTCGACCGCGCGCCTGCACTGTCACGACGTCGACTCTGGCTCCCGGCCGGAGCAGATCGGCGATTGCCGGGTCGGCCAGTCGGACCGGCACGGCGGCCGCGCCCGCCCCTACGGCGAGCTGGGTACTGGCTGTGCCGACGAGCCGCACATCGGTGATCGGTTCCCCCTCGCCCGCCGCACCGGTCAACACCCGACCGGACACGTCGTCCGGCTCGATCAGTGCCTTGACGGGAACGACCTCGGGTGGCGCGTGCACGACACGCACATCAGACGGCGTCAGTCCCACGCCTGGCCCGAGCGCTCGCGCGGCGACGACCATGGGAACGGTTGGCCCGCCGTCGGGGCCTGGTCTGAGCGCGAGCAGCCCGGCGAACAACACCAGCGCGGTCGCCGCCACGCGTCGGACGGTGAGTGCGCGCGGCACACGGGTGCGCAGGTGGGACGTGAGGGTGGCGAGCATTGGTTTCTCCCTGGTCGGATCACTCATGGATTCGACGTTAGGAGGGAAAGCGAAGCGGGGAAACCAGTGCGCTAAACCTGTGGACAACTAGCGGGAATGTGGATGGTTCGGCTCAGGACGCCTTCGCCGTGCTCGAAGTGGAGGTGGAGGTGGTCGTGGAGCTCGACTCCGACTTCGCGGGCGCGGCCGGGGTCGACGTTGACGAATCCGACGAGCTGGTGGACTTGGGCGTCGTGGAAGTCGCCGCGGGTGAATCACCGCTGTCGCTCTTCGCGCTCGAACGGCTGTCGGTGCGGTAGAACCCGCTGCCCTTGAACACGACGCCGATCGAGCCGTACAGCTTGCGCAGGCGCCCGGCGCACTCCGGGCACTCGCTGAGCGCGGCATCAGTGAATGCCTGCACTGCCTCGAAGCGGTGCTTGCATTCCGTACAGGCGTACTGGTACGTGGGCACGGATGGCTCCCTCTCGCAAAACCTGGCACTCGGCCAGTCAGAGTGCTAAGTCGATTGTCCGCACTCTTGGCGTCGAGCGCAAACATAGTGGTCAGAAGTCACAGGATGGCGTGGAAGCGGCCAGCCTAATCGATCAAGGTGGTGCCCTCAGAGCTTGTTGAGCGGGACCAGGCCACGGCCCGGCGTCAGGATGGCGGTCATGAGCACGTCGTGCGGCTCCACCGGCAGGCCGTCGAACACCTCCTGGTCACGCACTACCGCGACCAGGGGAGTACCAAGCGGCGCCATCGACAGCGAACGGTCGTAGAAGCCCGCGCCGCGACCAAGGCGGACGCCGTAGCGGTCGACGGCCAATGCTGGCACCAACACCATGTCCGCGATCCGCAGCGCGGCCTCGCCCAGACGCTCCCCGGCCGGTTGCAGCAGCCCGTGCGGACCGGGCCGCAGCATCTCGCGCCCGTCGTACCAGGCCCAATCGAGGGCGCCGGTACCCACCACGATCGGCAGCAGGATGCGCACGCCGTGCTCGGCGACCTCGTCGAGCATCTGCACCGACCCCGGCTCCGAACCGATCGGCACGTACCCGCACAGCGTCTGCCCGGGGCGCACCACCTGGCCACGGATCAACAGCGACGTGAGCTGCATCGCTTCAGTGAAGCGCACGTTCGCGGGCACACGTCGCCGCTCGGCGAGCAGTGCCCTGCGCCACTGATCTTTGGTCCACGAGCGAGTCGCATCGAGATCACTCCCATGCCGGGCCACCCCACGAGGTTAGGCTGCTTGTCCATGAGCGCGTCGACCGCATTCACCACCGCCATCGTCCCCGCAGCGGGACTCGGCACCCGTTTTCTCCCCACGACCAAGGCCGTGCCGAAAGAACTCCTGCCCGTGGTGGACACACCCGGCATCGAGTACGTGGCCAAAGAGGCCGCCGAGGCAGGCGCGACCCGCTTGATCATCGTCACCTCGCCGGGCAAAGAGGCCGTCGCCAAGTACTTCGAGGCCCAGCCGGAACTGGAGCGCACGCTCGAAGAACGCGGCAAGACGGCCCTGCTGGAAAAGGTCCAGGCCGCGCAGAAACTGCTCCACGTCGAGACCGCCATCCAGGACAAGGCTCTCGGTCTCGGCCACGCGGTCGGCTGCGCCGAGGCCAACCTGCGCGGCGACGACGACGCTGTCGCGGTCCTGCTGCCGGACGACCTCGTCCTGCCCAACGGCGCGCTTACCCGAATGGCCGCTGTCCGCGCCCAGTACGGCGGCTCGGTCCTTTGCGCGTTCGACATCCCGCGTGAGCAGATCTCCGCCTATGGCGTGTTCGACGTCGAAGACACCGATGACAACGACGTCAAGAAGGTCAACGGCATGGTGGAGAAGCCGCCAGCCGATGAGGCCCCGTCCACCTACGCCGCGGCGGGCCGTTACCTCCTCGATCGGGCGATCTTCGACGCACTCAAGCGGATCACCCCGGGTGCCGGTGGAGAGCTGCAGCTCACGGACGCAATCGCGCTGTTGATCGCCGAGGGCCACCCCGTTCACGTGGTCGTGCACCGGGGTGAGCGGCATGACCTGGGCAATCCTGGGGGTTTCCTGCGTGCCGCCGTGGACTTTGCCCTCGACCATCCGGAGTATGGGCCTGACCTGCTGCAGTGGTTGCGGATCCGCGTGGGCACCGAGTAAATGACAGGGTAATCGGATGAGGTCAGTCGACGAGCAACTCGCCAGGGCACTGGCGGCCGCGGTTCGGCCCGCTCCCGTGCGGGTGGCGATCTCCGAGGCGCAGGGTCTGCTCTGCGCCGAGGAGGTCGTCGCCGAGCGCGCGTTGCCCGGGTTCGATCAGGCGGCGGTAGACGGTTACGCCGTGCGCAGCATTGATACCCAGCCAGCGGGCGAGGAGCCCGTCCTGCTGCCGGTAGTCGGTGAGATCCCGGCAGGCTCGCGTCAGCCGAGGCGGCTACAGCCGGGGCAGGCTGTACGCATCGCGACCGGCGCGCCGCTGCCGACGCTCGCCGATGCCGTGCTGCCCACCGGCTACACCGACGGTCACCAGGCCCGGGTAACCGTCAACCAGCCTGTGCCGTCGGCGGCCTACGTCCGGCGCACAGGGGAGGACGTGCAGACCGGCGACGTGGCGGTACGCCGTGGCGCGGTGATCGGGTCGGCCCAGGTCGGCCTGCTCGCCGCGGTCGGCAGGTCCAAGGTCCTGGTCTACCCCCGGCCTCGGGTGTCGATCATCTCGCTCGGCGATGAACTGGTCGACATCGATCGGACGCCGGGGCAGGGACAGGTCTACGACGTCAACTCCTATGCGCTGGCAGCGGCGGCGCGTGACGCGGGCGCCGAGGTCAACCGGGTCGGCATAGTGCCGAGCGAGCCTCGTCGGCTGCGTGAAGTCGTCGAGAGCAGGCTGCTGCTCTCCGAGATCGTCGTGATCGCGGGAGGCGTCGGCGGCGACCTCGCCGACGAGGTGCAGGCAGCGATCATCGATCTCGGCGACGTTGACATGACCCGGGTCGCGATGCACCCAGGCTCGGTTCAGGGTTTCGGCAGGCTCGGCCCGGACGCCGTGCCCACGTTCCTGCTGCCCGGCAACCCGATGAGCGCGCTGGTCGTCTTCGAGGTCATGGTGCGCCCGCTGATCCGTGCCGCGCAGGGCAAGCGCAATCCGCACCGCAGGGTCGTCACCGCGGGCCTGCTGTCCCCGATCACCTCGACCAAGGAGCGGCGCGGCTTCCTGCGCGGCCAACTCCTGCGCGATGAGACGAACGGCGCATATCTCGTGCAGCCGCTGGGGCTGTCCGGCTCGCACCTGCTCGCGTCGCTGGCCGAGGCCAACTGCCTCATCCTCGTCGACGAGGAGACGACAGACGTGCCCTCGGGCGAGGACGTGTTGGTCAGCTTCCTCGCCCAACGTGGCTAGCGCCGACCTCGCGGGCCGCCATCCCGGTTGGCCCGCGCGGCTCGGCCCGCTGCGCACCGGTGCGGGCCTGGTCGAACTACGCCGCCCTCGACTGTTCGACGGCGGGGCGTGGAGCCGGGTCCGGGTGCGCGATCAAGGGCATCTGGAGAACTGGGAGCCATCGGGGCCGGGCGCGTGGACCGAACGCAACTCCCCCTTCTCCTGGCCCGGGCAGTGGGCGGCGCAGCGTGGGCTGGCCAGGCGGGGAATGTCGTTGCCGTTAGTGATCACCGTCGACGGCCAGTTCGCCGGGCAGGTCACCGTGGGCAACATCGTGCGCGGCTCGCTCTGCTCGGCGTGGGTGGGTTACTGGGTCGGCACGCACGCTGTCGGTGGTGGCGTGGCCACCGCCGCCGTGGCCATGGTGGTCGACCACTGCCTCACCAGCGGCGGCCTGCACCGGATCGAGGCGACCGTGCGACCGGAGAACGAGGCCAGCCTGCGAGTGCTCGCCAAGCTCGGGTTCCGCGAGGAGGGGTTGTTCCGCCGATACCTCGACGTGGCAGGCGACTGGCGAGACCACCTGTGCCTCGCAGTGACCACAGAGGACATTCCGGAGGGCATGGTCACCCAATTGCTGCGTGAACGCAAAGCTACTCTGCCGTAAGGGTTTTCTCGTCGCCGCCGGTAATTGTTTGATCACCCCCGTTACGGGGAACGGTGCAACCGCGAACTACCCGAATGGGGGAGTGCGGTCGGCGCGCCTCCGTCAGACGTGTGACTGTTGTGACTAACGTGGCAATCGCAGGACGCGTGTGGATAACGTCAGGGGGAGGTGCCGGGACATGCCAAGCTCGTTGATCGTGGTCGCTCTCGTGATGGCGTGGCTCGTCGTCCTCGTCCCCATGGTCGTGCGCAAGCGCCAGGAGATCGCCAAGACCGCGGACTCGACGCTCGCCGCACGAGTCGTCCGCAGCGGCGGCACCGACCTCGACCACGACGAGGCCGCGCAGCTCCACCCGGACGACGACGCCCAGGAGGACTTCACCATGCGTGACACTGACGTCGACGCCGACATGGACGACGACCTCGACGACCTCCACGAACCGGGCGACGACGAGTCCGACGGCGAACCCCGCCGCTACCGCCCCGGGCGAGGCGGATACGACCCGGAGGCCGCCGCCCGCGCGGCCCGCGCCAAGTACGCCTTCCGTCAGCGCGTCGTGGTCCTGATGATCATCGCCGCCGTGGTGACCGCCATCGTCGGCGCCGTCGCCATGCCCGCCCTGTGGTGGGCCCACGCCGCCA
>JALZNB010000116.1 GCA_030857905.1 Actinomycetota bacterium | reverse complement strand
ACGACCATGAACGGCGTGCAACCGGCGGCGCGGGCGAGCGCCACCACCCGCTGGTGCCGGTCGGCGCCGAACACGACGGGCACCCGGCCACCTCGGTGGCCACCGACAGCGGGACGCGGCCGGTCTCGGGGCAGTGCCAGCTCTTCCGGGAGGTCGGCGAGGGTCTGCCGCCAGTAGTCGAGGGCGTGGTCGTGCGTGTCGCCCAGCGCGTGTTGCCACACCGCGTAGTCCGCGTACCGCACGGGCAGCGGTGCCCAGTCCGGGGCCGCGCCCGCGCACCGGGCGGCATACGCCGTGGCGAGGTCGGTGTACAGCGGGCACAGCGACATGCCGTCGGTGGCGATGTGGTGCAGCACCAGGACAAGCAGATGACTGCCGTGGCCGAGGTCGGCGAGGGTCACCCGCAGCGGTGGTTCGGCGGCGAGGTCGAAACGGTGCCGTGCGGCGGTTCGCTGGATCTCGTCGGGGTCGCCGGTGACCCGATGCACGAGTGGGGGCAGCGCGTCGAGGGACAGGACGCGCTGGCACGGTTCGTCGTCGACGACCGGGAACACGGTGCGCAGGATCTCGTGGCGGCCGACCACATCGTGCACGGCCGCAGTGAGAGCAGCCGCGTCCAGCGGTCCGTCGAGCCGGGCCGCAAGCGGCACGTTGTACGCCGTGCCGGTGCCGGAGACCCGGTCCAGCAACCACAGTCCGCGCTGGGCCGGGGCCAGCGGCAGCCGATCGGGCAGCGGCCCGCTGGTGAGCGTGGGCCGTGCGGGTCCGGGAAGCGCGACCGTTTCGGCGACGGCGAGGACGGCTGCCAGCTCGGCCACCGTCGGTGCGGTGAACACGTCCCGCAGGCCGACCTCGACGCCGAACGTGGCGCCGATCCGGTTGACCAGCCGGGCCGCGAGCAGCGAGTGGCCGCCGAGGTCGAAGAACCGGTCGTCGACACCGACCGAGGGGATGCCGAGCACGTCGGCGAACAGTCCACAGAGGATTTGCTCGCGGACGTCCCTCGGGCCACGGCCGGTCGTCTCGGGCGGCGTGGGTTCCGACAGGGCGACGCGGTCTAGTTTGCCGTTGGCGGTTACCGGAAGGCGGTCGAGCGCGACGAGTGCGGCGGGCACCAGGTGATCGGGCACCTGGGTGCGCAACCAGGTACGCAAGGCCGAGGCGTCGATTGTGTGTCCGGCTCTCGGCACGAGGTAGCCAACGAGACGAGCAGGCGCGCCGTCCCGTGCCGTGGCGACGACGGCGGCCTGACCGACGGTCTCGTGCCTGCCGAGCACGGCGGCGACCTCGTCCGGCTCCACACGGAAGCCACGGATCTTCACCTGATCATCAACCCGACCCGCGAACTCCAACACACCCTGGGCCGTCCAGCGGGCCAGGTCACCGGTGCGGTACATCCGCTCCCCCGGCGCGCCGAACGGATCGGCGACGAACCGAGCGACGGTGAGGTCCGGGCGACTCATATAGCCTTGTGCCAGACCGATCCCGGCCAGGTACACCTCGCCGACGACCCCGATCGGCGCGGGCCGCAGCCTGCTGTCGAGCACGTAGGCCCGCTTGTTGGCGACCGGCCTGCCAACCGGCACCGATCCGTCCACATCGGACGAGACCGGGTGGGTGGTCGTGAAGCCCATGGACTCGGCGGGGCCGTAGCCGTTGACGACCCTCAGACCCGGGTTGGCGGTGAGCACCCGCGCGACATGCGCGGCGGATGCGGCCTCACCGCCGGTGAACGCCAACCGCACCCCCGTGAACGCGTCCGGGTGCTCGTCCACCAGGAAGTTGAACAAACTCGACGACAACTGGAGCATGGTGATGCCGTGCTCTGCCACGAGCTTCGCGATCAGCGCCGGCTCCGGCCGCTGACCCGCCTGCAATACCACCGTGCCGCCAAAACCCAACGCACCCCAGAATTCCAACGAAAAGGCGTCCCACGACACGGGCGAGCACTGCAGAAACACCTCACCCCGACCGAAGTCCGCGTAGGACTGGCCAAGCAACGTGCCCACCAACGCACGATGCGACGACATGACACCCTTCGGCCGCCCCGTCGAACCCGACGTAAACATCACACACGCGACCTCCGCCGGGGACACTCGCAGGTCGAGTGGTTCCGCCGACCGCTCGGCGATCTCTTCCGCACCAACGTCCACCACGTGCGCGCAGGACACCCGCCCGGCGTGCGCGGAGTCGGTCACCACCAACCGCACCCCGCCGTCGGCGAGCACGGCGGCCAGCCGCTCGGCGGGGAACTCGGGGTCGAGCAACGTGTACCCCGCGCCCGCCTTCACCGCCGCCAGCACGGCCACCGCGAAGTCGACGCCGCGCGCCAGCAGTACTCCCACGAGCATGCCGGGCTCGACGCTGTGCGCGACCAGGTGTCGTGCGAGCTGGGTGGACCGGACGTCCAGCTCGCCGTACGTGAGCCGCGCCGCGCCGGACACCACGGCGATCACGTCCGGTCCGCCAGCGACGGCTGCGGCGAACAACTCCGCGAGCGACAGGTCGGCCACGTCGACCTCGGTATCATTGGCCGCGGTCACCACGTCCAACCCGGCCGCCGCCAACGAGTCGATCGCCACTGCGGGATCGGCGGCAACCGCGGTGAGCATGCGCACGAAGGCGGCCAGCTCGCCGTCGAGGTCGACGCCGTCGCGGCCGGGCCGGGCGCAGCGGGACTCGTCGACGGAGAAGTCGACCCGCAGGCCCGTTCCGGTGGCGAACCGGGTCATGGTGAGCGCGACGTCCTCGGTCGCGCCAGTGGTGTGCAGCTGGTCCCCGACGGCGACCGCCGCGCCGAACGCCAGCGGGCCGTCGGCGGCCATGAGATTGACCACCGGGCCGAAACCCTGGGTGCCGTCCGAGGGCCAGCCGAGGTCGCGGACCATCTCGGCGGGGTCGAACCGCTGGTGGCGGCGGGCCGCGCGGACCGTGTCGGCCACCAGCGCGGCCAGCTCGCCCACCGCGCCCGTCGGGTCGATGTGCACCCGCAGCGGCAGGACGGTGGCCGTCATGCCG
>JALZNB010000493.1 GCA_030857905.1 Actinomycetota bacterium | reverse complement strand
GTTGCCCATCTGCCGCGGCATGTCGAACAGTGCCATGGTCACCGACCCGATCGAGGCCGCGATCGTGCCGCCGAAGCATTCCACTCCCTCCCTGATGGTGTCGGTCACCTCGTCGAGCACGTTGTCGATGGCGGACCGGTTCGTGTCCTCGGCGGTGTCGAAATCCGTCCTGACCATCAACACGGCCACGTGTTTGCGCTGCGCGGGAAGCTGGGTGGGAGAGACCTGCTCCTGCGTCAGGACATCGACGACCACGGGCTCCGGCACCGCGTCACGCCGCTCGACCGGCGCGGTGATCACCACGGCCCGCGGCGGGTCGAGCAGCATGCTCGGCGCGGACCTGGAGTCGATCCGCGTCGGGATGGCGAGGCGGTGCTCGACTTCGCCGAACGAGAGCGTCTCGTCGTGGTTCAGGATCGCGTGCTGCAGTGTCTGCAACTCCCGGCGCGGCTCCAGCCCCAGCTCGTCCACCAGGGCCAGCCGGACTCGTCCGAACGCGTTGAGAGCGTCCGCCTGCCGTCCGCAGCGGTAGAGCGCGACCATGAGCTGAGCACACGAACGCTCCCGCATCGGATGGTCCTCGACCATCCGTTCGAGCTGGCCGAGCACCGTCTTGTGGCGCCCACGGGCCAGCTCCGCCTCGAAGAAGTCCTCCAGCACGTCGAGGCGGACGTTCTGCAGAGCGGTCAGTTCCGACCAGGCGAGTCCGGTCTCCACCAGATCGGCCAGCGCGGGCCCCCGCCACAGGCCGAGGGCCTGGCGCAGGATCGCGCTGGCCTCCTCGTAGGCGTGCTCGGCGAGCCGGGCGCGGCCCTCGTCGACGAGCCGGTGAAACCCGTGCATGTCAACCTGCTCCGGGTCCACGTTGAGCATGTAGCCGGGGGTCTGGGTCACCAGGGTCACCGAACCCGGTGTGCGCCCGGAAGACGACAGAACACCGCGTAGTCCCCAGATCGCATTCTGCAGAATCTTGCGCGCGGACGTCGGAGCCTCGTCAGCCCATAAAGCGCTTAATAATCGGCTCGTCGCGACCACTTGGTTGATATGCAACAGAAGATAGCCTAGAGTCGCGCGTTGTCTGGTGCCTCCCAGTCCGACGATCCGGTCGCCGTCGACGATCTCCAACGGACCCAGCATTCGAAACCGCACGTTCGTCCCTCCCCTGGAAACTGGATAACTGGTCCACGGGCCACCAACGGATCATCGCTGACGAATTGCCGATGACGCAATACTCTCGAACTGCGACATCGGGGGGAAAGTCGATGCTTAGTCCCAATGCCACTCGTTTAAGCCGTCGTGGCCGGTCGTTCGCGGTGCCCGGTCTCGGCGGGCGGGGTGATCACGGCCGCCGCGTGGGATGGTCGGTCGTCCTGACGACGGGGTCGGCGCCGAGCTTTCTTAGGGGTGTCTCACGTGGTGACGGGATGTGTCATGATCACTCCCGTGGTCGATGATCTGTCCCTGCGGTTGGTGCCCGATGAGCTGTGGGCGTTGGCACGACCGCTGATTCCCCGGTTCGAGGCGCGTCGACAGGGCGGAGGAACGGCGCCGGTCGACGACCGGGCGGTGTTCACCGCCATCGTGTTCGTGCTGACCAGTGGTTGCGCCTGGCGGCTGCTGCCGTCGTCCTTCGGCGTCACGGTTCCCACCGCCCACCGCCGGTTCGGTGAGTGGACCAGGCTCGGCCTGTGGCGCGAACTTCATCGCGCGGTACTGGACGAGTCGGACGACCACGGCATGATCGTCTGGTCACGCGCGGTCCGGGACGGGGCGTTCGCCAGGGCCACAAAGGGAAATCCATGATCGGTCCCGATCCGGTTAATCGTGACAAGTCCGATTCGCGTCCCGGTGTTGTCCGAGATGGCGACCCATCGCTATCCGCCGCCGACGCCCACGACTCCCATGATGCCGAGCCTCTGGTTTCGTGATCAAGCTCTGCTGCGGACCGAGCAGGCGCACGCCGGGCGAACTCCTTGCTGTCAAAGTTGTGACCAGGTCACATCGCGCGATCGGGTACACGACGGCGACACCGCGCGGCGCGCGGACACCCAGGCCGGGGAGAAGTCGGCGAACACCATTGGGCGATCGAACGTTCATCGCCCGGCACTTCGGTCATCTCGACTCGGCGGCCGAGACGAAACGCCGTACCCACCATTCTCGCGCCTTCGTCGGGACCGGAACCCCGCCTGCGGCACTTCACGACGCGGTCACGTGAGACGTGACGTTGACCAGTGAGTCGCCCATTTCCGTGTGGTCACACGAGGTTCGCCACGGTCTCGCCTCTCCACGTCGACTTCGCTCGCCACCTCGACGAGCGGAAGCGGGCGGTGATGTTCACGGTCGGCGGGACGGAGGGAATCCGGCGTCTATACCGTGGACCGAATGATTCGGATGGCGCTTTTGTGCGCGATACGATCGGGGTCCGCTGTCGCTTGGCGGGCCGCGTTCATCGCGACATGTGATGTCGCGTAGTTCACGGCGAGGTGTCCCCAGAATTCCTGGCGAACCCCGTCTGGTGACTTGGAGCGAAATTTCAGGTCGGCGGCGAGTTGGGCGTCCTTGATCTGTGTGAAGAAGCCTTCGCCGTCCCAGTGTTCATGGTAAAGCGCGGCCAGTTCCTTCGCCGGTGCCCGCACGGGATCCAGGATGGTCGTCACCAGTCGATGTAGTTCGGCCTTGCCGCTGTGTGCGTCGGGAAGCAGATACTCGATGACGCGGAGCCGAAAGGATGACGTTCCGGAGTTCTTGGGTGCGATGGCCTCGGCGATGGACGAGCCGTCGGACAGGTGCTCCCGTGGACACAGGACGAGGGTCGATGTCACCCTCCACAGCAGGTCGGCGCCCTGCTCGCCCGCGCGGTTCCAGCGCTGGAACGAGTAGAGGCCCCGGTCGGCCAGTACCAGCATCCGCGGGCGCAGGGCGGGGACGATCTCGTCGACCAGCTTGTTTTCCGACACCCGGTACGATCCGATTCGAGCGTCGAATACCGCGTGTGTGCCCAGCTCGGTCAGGCACGCCGCCCGAACTCCCGGAAAAGTCCCTTTTCCGTCGCCGCGCCCCGAACCCGACCCGCCGAACTGGTCATTGTTCTCCGAGGTGCCCGGTATCCTGAACGTCGTGCTGTCGAGAGCGACCAAGCGCCATTCTTGATACCAGGCGCCCCTCGCGTCTCTGGTCGCGGTCGGTCTCGTCACCATACGGACGATTGTCTCCACGGGATCGGCGCCCAACCGACGACGGGCGGTGCCAATCGCTCCGGCCGTCGGCACCGGACGACCATCCGCGCCCCGACCGAACGCGTGCAGCAGAATCCGCATGGCCGACCGATAGGACTCCTGCGGAAACATGCAGAGAACGAGAACGAAATAGAACATCAACCGGGCGGGCAACTGCCGGACGCGCTGTTCCCGCCGGGAGAACTGATCGATGACCCGGTCGACCAACTCGACCGGAAATCGTTGCACCAACAGGCCGACCGCCACCCGGTCCACCAGGCTCAAGCCCGCTTCCGTGCCCACCTCAAGATCCACATGCCGGAGGCTACCGTCCGGCCTCACCCAAAGTGAGTGGTGCCGAGATCGGCCGGGGACCCCGTAGCGGGGGCTTGAGTCGACCCGTTGATCGTCGGGGCGCGGTGTTCGATCGTCTCGGGTGACGCGGTCAACCCGATGGGGAGGTGCTGTGGTGGCGCTCGCGGGATCGGAGGTGGTCTGTCGCCGGTGGCGAGGATCAGGTCGAGCGGGCGCGTGCGTCGAAATCGTCTTCCGGGGGCGTGGCGAGTCGACCCGCGGGTGGCTTGATCAGGAGTCACTGGGTGCTCGTTCGAGAACGAAACGTTCTCAACATACTGCGCGACAAGGGATTCCGGCAACGGGTCGACCTGGAGGAAGGGGCGGGTGCCGCCCGCCGACCTGAAGGTTGACGAGCGCGGGTCCATCGCGTAGCGCGCCCCCGCTGGGCGCTCGGATACCCACCGCCGGGTGTCCTGAGTGGAGCCCGCAGGCGGAGTCGTGCCCGAACTCATCTCCGCGTCGCTCTCCGGCCGCAGCGTGAAGTGGCCTGCCGAGATCGGCTGGAATTGGCCTGTGGGAGCGGGCCACATCGGGCTTACCCTGTGGTCAGCGGCTTGTGCCGCATCCCATCCGCGAGAACCCGAGAGGCGCACCGTGTCCGACGCACAGACCAGCACTCTTATCGCTGTCCCGGAGATCGGGACCACCCGCGTCAAGCGCGGCATGGCGGAAATGCTCAAGGGCGGCGTCATCATGGACGTGGTCGACGCCACCCAGGCCAAGATCGCCGAGGACGCGGGCGCCGTGGCCGTGATGGCGCTCGAGCGTGTCCCCGCCGACATTCGCGCGCAGGGCGGCGTCGCCAGGATGAGTGACCCGGACCTGATCGACGGCATCATCGAGGCCGTCTCGATCCCGGTGATGGCCAAGGCCCGCATCGGTCACTTCGTCGAGGCCCAGATCCTGCAGTCCCTCGGCGTCGACTACATCGACGAGTCCGAGGTGCTGACCCCGGCCGATTACGCCCACCACATCGACAAGTGGCAGTTTACCGTGCCTTTCGTCTGTGGCGCCACGAACCTGGGCGAGGCGCTGCGCCGCATCACCGAGGGCGCGGCGATGATCCGGTCCAAGGGCGAGGCGGGCACCGGTGACGTCTCCAACGCCACCACCCACATGCGCAAGATCCGCGGCGAGCTGCGCAGGCTCAGCTCGTTGCCCGAGGACGAGCTCTATGTCGCGGCCAAGGAGCTGCAGGCGCCGTTCGAGCTGGTCCGTGAGGTCGCCAAGGCGGGCAAGCTTCCCGTCGTGCTGTTCACCGCGGGTGGCATCGCCACCCCGGCCGACGCCGCGATGATGATGCAACTGGGCGCCGAGGGCGTCTTCGTCGGCTCCGGCATCTTCAAGGCGGGCAACCCGGCCCAGCGCGCGGAGGCCATCGTCAAGGCGACCACGTTCCACGACGACCCGGACGTCATCGCCAAGGTCTCGCGCGGCCTGGGTGAGGCCATGGTCGGCATCAACGTCGCCGACATCCCCGAGCCGCACCGCCTGGCCGAGCGCGGCTGGTAACACCCTCGTGCGGGTGCCGTCCGGTTTTGCCGGGCGGCACCCTTCCCCGGCTCAGACGTGTTCGGAGATCAGGCACGCCGTGGTGCCCGCCTCCAGTGCCTCGAAGACATGCGCCACGTCACCGGGGTAGGCGATGTAGTCGCCGGGTCCGACTTCGACGGGTTCGTCCAGCGGTCCGATCAGGGCGCGGCCCGCCCCGACCACCACGTGTTCCACGACTCCGGGCATGTGCGGATCGGATTCCCGCCTGCCGCCGGGTTCGGCGGTGATCAGATACAGGTCGCGCCGCGCGTGTGGCGGGCAGGAGGCCAGCAGCGTGGCCACGTATTCGGCCCGCTCCGAGTGCACCGCGGGGCCTTCGCCGGACCGGATGACCCGCACCCGCGGTCTCGGTGGATCCACCAGCCTGCTGAACGGCACGTCCAGCGCCACGCTGAGCGCCCACAGCGTCTCCACGCTCGGGTTGCCGCCGGCCGATTCGAGTTGCGACAGGGTCGACTTCGCGATTCCGGCGCGTTTGGCGAGTTCGCTCAGCGACAGGCCGATCCGCTCGCGCTCGCGGCGCAGTGAACGGGCGATGGTCTCCAGTGGTGCTCCGCGCATACCTGAGTCCGTTCGGTGTGACGGTCGTCGTGTTCGCCTTGACGAACATTCCGGTGGTGTTCACCATACGATGCTATGCGTTCGATATGGCGAACCCTCGACCCGGAGCTGTGGCGCGGCGTACTCGCCATCGCCGCCGCGGCGGCGATCAACGGCGCCTCCTTCGGAGCCATCGCCGTGGCGTCCGGCCTACCGGTGTGGTCCCCGGTCCTGATGTCCCTGGTGGTGTTCGCGGGCGGCTCCCAGTACCTCGCGGTCGGGGTGACCGCGATCGGCGGCAGCCCCATCGCCGCGGTACTCGGCGGCCTCCTGCTCAACGCCCGCCACCTGCCGTTCGGCCTCGCCGTGGGGAATGTGATCGGGACAAGCCTGCCCGCGCGCATCATCGGCAGTCACCTCCTGGTCGACGAGTCTGTCGCGTTCGCCATGGCGCAGCGCGACGCCGTGCGGGCGCGCGCGGCCTACTGGGCGTGTGGTGCGTCGTTGTTCGTGGCGTGGAACGTGGGCGTGTTCGGCGGGGCGCTCGCGGGCCAACTCGTCGGCGACCCCGGAGCGCTCGGGCTCGACGCGGTGTTCCCGGTGATCATGCTCGCGCTGGTGCTCCCGGCCCTGCGCGAGGCGGGCAAGCTCAGGCCCGCGCTGCTCGGCGCGGTGATCGCGTTGGCCACCACCCCGTTCCTGCCCGCGGGTGTGCCAGTCCTGCTCGCGTTGCTCGGCCTGCTGGCGGTCCCGCGCCAGGTGCTGTCGGAGGAGAAGTCATGACACTCGTCCCGATCCTCATCCTCGCCATCGGCACCTTCGCCTTCCGGTTCGGCGGGACGATGCTGCGCGAGCGACTCACCATCCCCGAGCGCACGCGTGAACTGCTCTCGACCGCGGCCATCGTGCTGCTCGTCGCCCTGGTCGCCACCTCGGCGCTGGCCAAGGGGCAGGGCTTCGCCGGATGGGCGTTGCCCGCGGGCGTCGCGGTCGGTGGCCTGCTCGCCTGGCGGAAGGCGCCGTTCGTCGTGGTTGTCGTCGTCGCGGCGGCCACCACCGCGCTGCTGCGCCTGGTCGGGGTGTCCTGATGGGTGCCCCGAGGCCGGGACTAGGCTGGTCAATCGCCCGCGAGGGCCGTATTCAGGAGGGTTGTCGGGGTGTCCGCTGATCGACCGGTGATCGGTGTTCTCGCACTGCAGGGCGATGTGCGCGAGCACACCGCGGCGCTGACCGCGAGTGGTGCCGACGTGCTGACCGTGCGCAGGCTCTCGGAACTGTCCGCTGTGGACGGTCTCCTCCTGCCGGGAGGGGAATCGACCACGATCTCCCGCCTGCTGGAGACTTTCGACCTGCTCGACCCGCTGCGCGCGCGGCTGGCCGAGGGGATGCCCGCCTACGGTTCGTGCGCGGGCATGATCCTGCTGGCCGACAAGGTCCTGGACGGCCGTCCCGACCAGCACCAACTCGGCGGTCTCGACCTGATCGTGCGGCGCAACGCCTTCGGCAGGCAGGTCGACTCGTTCGAGGAGGACCTCGACTTCACGGGTGTCGACGGCGGCCCGGTGCACGCGGTCTTCATTCGCGCGCCCTGGGTGGAATCGACATCGTCGAGGGTCGAGGTGCTCGCCACGGTGCCCGACACGCCCGCCGCGGGCACGGCCGCCGGTAGGATCGTGGCGGTTCGGCAGGGTCGTGTGCTGGCCACCGCGTTCCACCCGGAACTCACCGGTGACCACCGCGTGCACGGACTCTTCGTGGACATGGTCCGCGCGGCCAGTTGATCACTTACAGAAGATCGTTCGTTCGGCAAGCGCTGGAGGAGAGATGAGCGGCCACTCCAAGTGGGCGACTACCAAGCACAAGAAGGCCGCCCTCGATGCCAAGCGTGGCAAGCTCTTCGCGAAGCTGATCAAGAACATCGAGGTCGCGGCCCGCACCGGTGGCGGTGACCCGGACGGCAACCCCACGCTGTTCGACGCCATCCAGAAGGCGAAGAAGAACTCCGTCCCGCAGGACAACATCGAGCGCGCCCGCAAGCGCGGCGGTGGCGAGGAGGCGGGCGGCGCCGACTGGCAGACGATCATGTACGAGGGCTATGGCGCCAACGGCGTCGCCGTCCTGATCGAATGCCTCACCGACAACCGCAACCGCGCGGCGGGCGAGGTCCGCACGGCGATGACCCGCAACGGCGGCAACATGGCCGACCCGGGTTCGGTGTCGTACATGTTCAACCGCAAGGGCGTGGTGATCCTGCCGAAGAACGACCTGTCCGAGGACGACGTCCTGATGGCCGTCCTCGACGCGGGTGCCGAGGAGGTCAACGACATCGGCGAGAGCTACGAGATCGTCTCCGAGGCCACCGACCTGGTCGCCGTCCGCACCGCGCTGCAGGAGGCGGGCTACGACTACGAGTCGGCCGACGCCAGCTTCCTGCCGTCGGTGACGGTCGAACTCGACGCCGACGGCGCGCGCAAGATCTTCAAGCTGATCGACGCCCTTGAGGACTCCGACGACGTGCAGAACGTCTACGCCAATTTCGACGTTTCCGACGACGTGATGGCAGAGGTAGGCTGACGCGCCATCCAGCCGAGGGAGCCGCGCCGTGCCGTTGCAGGGCATCACCGAAGAAGACGAGAGCCTCAGGCAATGGCTGCTGCGCACCGCCGACGAGGACGGTCACGCGGTGGTCGAGGTGCCCGGCGACCAGATGGGGGCGCCGTACGCCTTCTCGGTCGGCGCGTGGCGTCGCTTCGGGGCACCCGAGGCGGTGGTCATCGGGCTGCCGGTCGACATGGCCCGGCCGTTGATCGACCTGTACGTGCGGCGGGCGGGCGCGGGGGAGCGGTTCTTCCCCGGCCTGCCGTATCTGGACTTCTTCGACGGTGTGCCGGTCGTCGTGGAGCGCGTGAACAAGGGGCACTATCTGGAGTTCCTGGGTAGTGCCTTCTTGCTGTACCCCTCAGGCGAATTCCCCGCGCTGCAGCTCGTCGTCGCGACGCCGCAGGGTAAGTGGCCGTGGAGCCCGGACGCGCCCGCCGGGTTCGACATCTGGCAGCCGGTGCTGACCGAGAGCGGCCTGCCCGAAAGCTGGCGCCCCGGTATCGACGGCCCCTGACACTCGAACGCCGCCACACCGAGCTTGATCTTGTGGCTAGGATTTCCCTGACATGGTGAAGGGGGCCCGCCGTGACAACACCCGATTCCGCGCGCCCTCGACCGGTGGCGCAGACCGAGGCCGAGCTGGGATTCACGCCGCTGCCCGCAGTCCGTTGGCTGACGCCGAAGGTGTTGGTCAGCACCGGCGTCCAGTCGCTGATCGCCAACATTTTCGGTTCCTACGCGGACAAACGGGAGCTCCAGGGCAGCCTGCCCGCCACCGTGCACCGTCACGCGGGTGGCGACGAGTTCTGGTTCGACTTCGTCGCCGACGTCGGAGACGGCTTCGACGCCACCTATTCGGTCGCGCTTCTGCTTGCCGCGCAAGCGATCGAGCTACCGGGCCACGATCCGCTACCGCGCGGTGAACTGCTCGTCATGGGTGGCGATCAGGTCTACCCGTCGGCGTCCACTCGGGCCTACGAGGACCGCAGCAAGGGCGTCTACCGTGCGGCGCTCCCGGCTGAGGGCGACGACGGGCCGACGTTGCTCGCGCTGCCCGGCAACCACGACTGGTACGACGGCCTGACCGCCTTTCTGCGGGTGTTCGCCCAGCGCAGGCCGTTCGGCGGGTGGAAGACCGAGCAGACCCGGTCGTACTTCGCCGTCGAGCTGCCGCACCGGTGGTGGTTGTTCGCCATCGACACCCAGTTCGACGACTACGTCGACGCGCCGCAGCTCGAGTACTTCCGCTCGGTGTCCGCCGATCTCCGGCCGGGCGACGGCGTGATCCTGTGCACCTCGTCGCCCGCGTGGGTGGACGCGGGTTCCGGCGGCCACACCAAGAGCTACGACACCATCGAGTTCTTCGAACGCGAGATCGTCCGCTCCCGCGGCGCGGAGATCAGGGTGATGCTGTCGGGCGACGCGCACCACTATGCCCGCTACGCCGAGAACGACGGCACCCGTCAGCGGATCACCTGCGGTCTCGGCGGCGCCTTCCTGGCCGCCACCCACGAACTGCCGGAAGAGCTGCATCTGCCGCCGCCGCAATCGCGCGTCCGGGAGAAGTCCGAGCGGGCTTCCTACGACCTGGTCGAGCGCTATCCCACGCTGGACACCTCGAAGAAGTTCGCCACCGGCATCCTGCGGCTGCCCTGGCGCAACCCCGGTTTCTGGGCGCTGACCGGTCTGTTCCAGACACTGATGACACTCGCCGTGCTCTACGGTCTCGTGCGGACCCTGGGCCGGGCCGCTCCCGGCTTCTTCGGCCTCGTGGCGAGCTGGACGCCCGCGGTCATCGTCGGTGTCGTCCTCGTCCTCGGCGGCATGTTCTTCGCCAAACTCGAACGCGAGGTCACCGGGCCGGTCCCGGTCGTCGCCGGGGTGCTGCACGCGGTCGCGCACCTCGCGCTCAGCGTCGGCTGGGCGTTCGTCGTCATCTGGCTCTACACCGACGTGTTGCCGGACGGTCCGATCGCGGACTGGTCCACGCTGGTGATCGTGCTCGGCGGTACGCCGTCGGTGATCGGGTTCATCGACGCCGAGGTGGTCGCGGTCTACCTGATGATCGCCAGCCGGTTCGGGATCAACCTCAACGAGGTGATGGCCGGGCAGGCCATCGAGGACTACAAGGGTTTCCTGCGGCTGCGGATCGGCGATGACGGCGATCTCACCATCCACCCGGTGAAACTCGAGACGATCTCGCGTGCCTGGCGCCCCAATCCCGATGGCGCGCCGGACGAGCCGTGGCTGTTGCCGACCGTCGCGCTACGGCCGGAGTTGATCGAGGAGCCGATCGTCGTGACCCGCGTGTCGACGCCCCGCGTCGACCCGGTGAACCCCTAGGCTCTCGAACGAATGTTCACGACCTTGCAGGGAGCGACGCCGTGCGCGTGCTGGGAGTCGACCCGGGCCTGACCCGCTGCGGTATCGCGGTGGTGGACGGCGGGGTCGGGCGCCAGGTCAGGGCGGTCGCGGTCAGTGTCATCAGGACCCCGGTCACCGACGACCTCGCCGTGCGGCTGCTCAAGGTCTCCGACGCCGCCGAGACCTGGCTGGAGCGTTATCAGCCGGAGGTGGTGGCGATCGAGCGCGTGTTCAGCCAGGTCAACGTCCGCACGGCGATGGGCACCGCGCAGGCGGCCGGGGTCGTGGCGCTGGCGGCGGCCCGGCGCGGGTTGCCGGTCATGTTC